>MWCF01000078.1 GCA_002069855.1 Elusimicrobia bacterium ADurb.Bin231
TTTATTCGATTATCTATGATAATTAAGCGTTATATCCTTTTGCCCGGCGATTTTTTATTATTCATTAAGTTTTTCGCCCAAACGCGCGCGGAGAATTTTAAATCCGTTTTCCAGATAATATTTTCTCTCCGTCGCGTCAAGCAAAGCGCCCAGCTTGACGGAAAAGTCTTTCCTGCCGAGCTTTTCCAGACCCGCCTGCAATTTCTTCATAACGTCTTTTTCGCCGTATAGAGGGATGCCTTTTTTTAAAAGAAATTCGATGTCATAAGCGTCACGGATTTCATGCCTGCTCAAAAATGCTGCAATCTTTGATTTCATCATCTCGTTAAGCGCGACCGTCTTCATCATAACCTGCACCGTCGAATTGGGGCTGAACGCTATGGAGGATTCGGTCTTAATTTTTTTTGCTTCCTTGCGTATCTCGATTTTCAACGCTCTGGGATACTGCGGAGCCTTCAACTCAAGCAGTATGGTAAACCGATTATTGGCGGAATCAGCCAGTTTGTAATATTGGAGCAGGTATTTTTCCATCCTGCCGTAAAATTTCTTCCAGTCTATATCCTTTGTCACCCAGAAATCCAAAACCACCGAATAACGCGCCAGCCCGTGGCACAAACGCAGCATCGTGCCGCCGCCGAAAATCAGGTCGGAAAGAAACCGCCCGCTTTGCAGCCTTTCCAGCACTTCCAACTCAAATTGCTCATGTTTAATTAAATCCTGCACAGTCTTTTCACCGTGTCCTTTGTTTTTTGAGGATAGTTTTTTATCATTTTTTTGAGTTTATTGAAATCAAGCTTTTTCAAATCCAGCGAGTCTGCGTCAAACCGGTATTTTCCGAATGAATACAGGTAGGCCGCATCCAGAAACGCCTTTTCTTTTGTGGCGATAAAAAAACCGTCAGTTTTGACAAAGCCGTTGTAATATGGCCGCTGCATTTTCACGTAACTGAAAACAGCCTGACGGACATTATACACAATGCTGCGCTTCTGGCCTATGCTTTCTTGATAAGACTGCTGCGCCTGCGTGGTCACTTCGTAATACGCCAGCGCGCTCATGAGCGAAATGTAGGAAGGCACCTGCATAATATTGGCAATGATGAAGAAATCATCACGCGTAAGGTTTTCCCACTTCCAGGAGGTGGTGTAAAGATTGTTTTTCAGCCGAACCAGTAAGCCCTTTTTAACATAGCGGCTGCAAAAAACGCGGGCCGAATCCTGCTGAAGACCAAAGGTTTGCGCCACATCATCAAGCGTAAAGTAGGCGTTTTTGCTTAATTCCTGCAATTTTTCAATATTTTTACTGAGCATATATAATTACCATTATTGATAATAATATATACTTAGTAATATTTTGCAAGCGGAATAATTTATATCGTCCAGTACTTATTCAATAGAAAAGTTTGTATTCAAATTATAAGGCCAAGAATATTTTCCGCTACATACTATGTCAATCCAATACGCTGTAGCGGAAAATCAATGACTTCACATGATGCGCTTATACGACGCTTAGATTCTCTGCTAAAACGCTGCCGCTTCACTATCTGCCGTATTCGTTCATCCTTGAGCACAGGTATTATGGCGGCACATTGCTCAAGATCCCTATCACGTTTAGCATCAGACAAACGTCTCTGAGCAACAATCAGCTTATGGAGAAAAAAAGCCTCAGGAAGAGGATAACGGATTGTAAAACCGCACAGCTTGGCTACCTCTGAAAAATCAGTAAGAATACTGATGAAAGGAAGAGGTATAGCGGTAACATTCCATTCAGGCACAGACAAAGCGCCTTTACTTCTGCCGCCGGAACGCTGTCCGATGAATTCTATTTCATAACCACCACCGGTAAATTTCTTTACACCTTCAGAGTCAAAGTAATCCGTAAATCCCAGACCGGTAATAATCTTTTGCAAGTCAGCCTTTAGCTTGCTTGCTGGTTGGGCTATATGGACACCAAAATCAACGTCCTGCGTTCGCAAAACATATCGGGCGCTGTAGATTTCCTGATAAATCAACATAACCCAACTGCCAACCACAATTGACCGTTCAAAAAATCCAACCTTGCTTATAGCACAGAGAAGATTTTTTATTTGATCAGGAAAAAGGTTATCCGGCAGTTTATTTTCCATGCCCACTTTCCCTTTTTGGCTTTTTTAAAAGCTTTGATAAATAGGCGATACGCTTTTTGTAGGCCAAAATCTCCTTGCGGCATTTTTCGCGTTCTTCGATTTGTTTTTTAATTTTTGGCAGATTCTGTTGTGAAACGTGAAGGTTGAGAACCTTTTTCCCCTCTCGCCGGACAAGATAATGGTAAACGTATTCTTTGCCTTTAACCTTTTTGCTCCGGATATTCAGGGCGCCCCGGGGATAGTTTTTCAGCTTGGATTGAAGCGCCTTAACAATGTCCTGACTCCGCCTGTATTCTTCTTCCAGCATCCCGTGGACAACATTATCTTTTTCCGCTACTTTCATATCAAATATATACCAATGTAGTGGAAATTTGTCAAAGACTATTTTAAGCCCTATGTCCTATGACTGCTGCTGATTAAGTGTTTGTTTAACAAAAGAGGTGGTTCTAATTAGCCTCAATTAGACAAGAAAAAAGCAATTATTCCAAATATTTATCAGTGCAGTTTTTTGCCGTCCATTTTCATACTCAGCATTTCCTGCATCAGCTCGTCGATGTTCAGGCCGGGGTCCTGGCCGTATTCCTGAAGCACAGCGGCATCGAACACTTCTTCCAGTTTCCGCAGTTGTTTCAGCGCGGTTTCATTCTGGCTGAAAGACTTGTCCATCGTTTCTACCAGGTTGTCCCCGGATTTTTTCAGATCGCTCAAATCGATTTTCAGAGGCGTTAGGGCGAAAATCTTTTTCAGAAGATCGTAACACGCCTTCGCGTTGAAAAGCTGAATATACAGCGGCACTCTGGCCGTGATGCCGGCCGCCTCAATGCCAACGCTCGCCGCCTGATTCAAAAGCATGGTGGAAAAACTGCACGGCCCCGCGTAATTCAGAAACGGAAACGATTTGAATTCGCCCTTCAACTCCGGACTGCTCAGCACGGCAAAGACCCTCGTTTCCCGCGTATGGGGAACCTGATCAAAAACGCCGCCCAGAGAATATATCCTGGGTACCCGATACTGCTTGGCAACGCTCAGGATTGCCGAAGCGTATTCCGGCCATCTCAGATTCGGCTCAAAGCCCGTAAAAAGAATCAGGTCATTTGCGGCGCCGCTCTTCCAGTAAAAGAATTCACTGGCGGGCCCGGTAAGGGATTTTACCACGCCTTCTTCGATAACCGCGTTGGGTCTCAGCGTCTGCGATAAATCAAAGCCCGGAACCTGCCAGATATGGAAATCCCGCGAATCGATATGGGCAAACTTTTGGGCGTTAAGCTTGCGGCGCAGAAAGTCAATGCAACCTGTGGCCACCTCGCCCGCGTTCAACCAACCGTTTAAGCCGATTAATAGATATGGATTTGCCAGTTCGGGCTTATCCTGAAAAATGATGTTTTCGTTCATTAACACTCCTTTGGCGTGATTATCATTTGCCCACTTTTTGCAGTCAAGTATTATTTAATGGTTTTAATTATGGTGTGACTAGTCTGGAAAAATAGAAACGGATCATTCATTTTTATTTGCTTTATTTGTTATTTTTTTTATTTTTAGCAGATAACTTTGACCAAATTTTGGTCTAAAGGCTCAATATCCATTCGCAAATGTTTGTCAGCTGATCATCATCCGTCAGATTAGCGGCATTGTTCATTGTACCATTTTTTAGTTGCTTGTATATTTCCGAAGCCATACTATTTTCAATGGCAGCACCTATAAAGAATGTTTTAGGTTTTAATTTTCGTTTTGAAAAACTTTTTCTTATGCGCTCTAATGCAGAATTTGCTGTTTTCCAATGCTCATCCGCACCTGCCGGATCAAGACCGCCTTTCAATTCGCCAAGAGCAATGTACTTACCACTATCATGTATTATTGATGTTTTCCCTCTTTTCAAATCATCAATAGTTCCTTCTAAGATTGAAAGATCAACATTTTTACTTACAGTTGGAATTGTAATATTCATGATTAGAAGACGCTTTTTGTTACCTTTTGACCAAGATATTCCCTTGATCCGTTTTTCAATACCAACATCATCTGATGGTTTTGACAGCCACTGTTTTGTATCAGAATCATTCCATTGGTAATCTAAACCGGAAAGATTTAAAACGGAAAGTAGACATCGTAAAAATTTTCTTTCCCCCAACATCCCGGCCAAGTTTCTAGCCTTTCCTCCTAAAGTATCACCTCTTGTCAATAAGTAACGATAAATAAGTTCATCAACAAAATTATCACCAGCTGGCTCAAGAAATTTTTCAATAAGCCCTCTTATTGCAATAATCTTATCATCTTCTGTTAAGTAATTTAAAGACTTATCAGAAAGGCCAGAGGCTGTTAACAAACCAACTTTCAGAGCATCTACACGCAAAAGCTCTTTTGGTTCTTTTACTTTACTTGCCATTGCCTTAAGAGCCTTGGCTTCTTCCACATAAGGAACAGCAAGATAATTTTTCTCTAAAGCAAGCGCAATGAAGCCCGCTCTAGTTTTTTCTCTAGTTGTAACTAAATCGTCAGCTTTTTTAATAAAAGTAGGCTCTAGTTTTTTTGCCATACATACACACACTTTCTGATTTCTGTACGGCCATAATTGCCCATTTGTTGACTACTATTACCTTTCCCCCGCGGCAATACAAAAATCTTTTCAACACTAAATCCAAAGTTTTCTGCAAACTCCGAGAGTATTAAATCAACAGGTATTTCTTCGCCACCATACCTAACATTATCATTCACCATTACGCTATAGCCTTGTTTTTTTATTACTCTGGACATTTCATAAATTACGAAACATAGTTCAAGAAAATAATTTTTTATCATCCTTGGGATATTATTGTTGTTTAGTTTGTTCAGTTTATTTAGCGCATCAAGAGTAGAATTAATTTCGCTCATTGCTGACGATTTATTATAAATCTTAAGAACGTTTTGAAAATTTTTACTTTTGCTTATGGATGTATAGAAATTTTCCAGGATGTCTATTTTTTCTTTATTCTCAACAGTGCAAGACAGCATCGCTTGACGCAAATTGCGCACTTGATCATTATCAAGACCAAGGTAAACTAGTTCTAGCGCATATGTTCTTGTATAATCGTACCGATTACAATATGGCGGAGATGTAATGATAAAATCAAAATAACCATCTTCCATCAACGGAAGTTTCTCAAGAGAAGAACCTTCCAGAATTGTTATGGGATGTTTTTCTTTCGCAGTTTCTTCAATATTCTCAAATAATGAAGGTGGTTTGTGTGTTGTAAGATCATAAATAATTTCGTCAATTTTACATTGTACAGCGTCTTTAAATTTTTTTATTCCCCCTTTATTAAAGGGTTTCCCTGCAAGTTCTCTTTTTGCACGATAGTCCCAACGTAAATATTGTCCATCTTTTCGTGTAAAGCTCATATCTTCCAATACAGCAAATGGAGCAAAGCGCAATATAGTTTGAACATTTTTATTGTCAATATTTGAACAATAATCCAAGTATTTATTTAAGAATAGTTCAGTTTCTTCAGGAAAAGCATCTTTTGTAATAGCGATGTGTTTAATATGATGTTTAAATTTTTTGATTTTTTCAATGATTGGCCAAATATTTTTTATATTAGCCTGCAATTCTTTTATATCTACATCATTCAGCGCCTGTCGTGTATTCATAACAAATACACCTACGGGCAAAATTTCAATTCCGTATGATTGCCATCCAAGTTCCTGCCCTGCAAAAAGAGCCGTTCCAGTTCCGGCAAAGGGATCTAACAACCTACCCGGCTTTTTAGAATATTCGCTTAAAAAGTATTTTACTAGGTTAGATGAAAAACCTTCCTTGTATTTAAACCAACGGTATACGGGTTCTATTTTATTACCTTGAAAGCTTACAGCTTTGCGGTTTAAATAGTTTGCGGTTTCCAACCTATCTGCAAAATGCGCATAGAGTTTTTGTCTTTCTGTTAAAAATAATTCTGTTGTTTGAGCCATATCAAAGCTTTAACACTTTTTTGTTCCTAATCCCATAAAAATATTCGCTTTATTTATCTCTCACCGTTAAACTTACTTTTTTCTTCACCTCTTCCAAAATTTTCGACAAAATATAGAGTTATATTTTATCTCCTCTGCATCAGCTCAAAGATCGCGCCGCCGGGGCCGCCGGCGTCGAGGTAGGCGAATTTGCCCTACGCGGCTCTTTTCAGTTTGACATTCATACCGGCTTTTGTCATCAGCGTAATCAACATTTCCAGACTGAACTTTTCCCATTTGCCGGTCATCAAATCGGAAACCCGCGACTGACTTACACCAAATATTTTCGCGGCAGAGGCCTGCGTCAGTTTTTTAACTTTAATGAATTTTCGCAGGTCAGCCATTAAATCAGCCCGCATTTGCAAAATAGCGGCCTCTTCCGGGGAATACCCCAGATCAATAAATACATTGCCCGATGACGCGACAATAGATTTTTTCATAAACTACTCTCCAATTTGCTTGTATCTTTTACGGGCCAGATCAATATCGCGCTGACTCGTTTTCTGGGTTTTCTTTTGAAAGGCGTGCAGCACATAAACAGCGTCGCGAATCTTGGCAACGTAAATCACTCGCCATTCACCCAAAACATGAATGCGGATTTCTTTCGCGCCCGCCCCAACAGCTTGAATTGGTTTCCAATCACGCGGCTCAAACCCATCCTGAATTGCGCGAAGTTCAAAACCTGCCGCGCGGCGCGCTTCTTCCGGAAATTTCCGCAAATCATCCAAACTCGAACCAACGAATTTCAATGCCTTCATGGCCGCTCATCAATTATATAAGTTTTTATATATTTAGCAAGGTAAATTTTATAACTGGATTCCCGCTGGAGTAATACCCTGCGTATGCGGGGCGGGAATGACAGGGGTAGGACGAAATGCGATATGTCTCGTAAAATCAGAATTCTCCCTACCTCCTCTGCATCAGCTCAAAAATGGCGCCGCCGGAGCCTCCAGCATCTAGGTAGGCGAATTTGCCCGGGTCGTGAATTAGGAGCTTTGCTCCGTCTTTTTTTAGCTGGGCTACTTCCGCGTCCACATCATCAACAAAAAATCTGAAATTAACCATTAAAAATTATATTCCTTTTTTGTAAATTTCCCGTCTATGACCAACGCGAAGAACAAGAACATTGTTATCAATTATCGTAAATACTACCCGGTAATCTCCAACACGCATTTTTCTTAATCCGGCGAAGTCACCTTTCAGCACGGGATAAGATTCCGCGCCATCGGAAAGATCCTCTTCTATCTTCTCAATGATCCTGCGTGCCTCTTTTTTATCCAGACGGCTGATATCTTTTATTACCGATTTCTTATAAGTGATATTAAATGCCAAGAGACTTCCTTAATTCTTTCGACGAAATAACTTCATCTTTAGGATTTCTCAAACGGTCAATGGCAATACGCAAATCGGCAAAATCTTCGATGTATGTTTCTATAGCTTTTTGAATATGAAAGGAACGCGGCCTTTCTGTCTCTTTAGCGATGTCATCCAGATTTTTAGTTAATTCCTCGGGCAGCCTTATAGATACGGTAGCTTTCATAACATAAAACCTTTCTTCTTAATACTTGTAATACAGTGTATACTAATAATTACTAGCATGCAAGACGTTTTTAAAACTAAAGAATCAATGCTGATAGCCCTGCGGTGGCGTGATACTGTAAGGACAAAACGCAAAGAGTAAACTCTTGAAATATCGGTATTTTTTCTATTACCTCCTCTGCATCAGCTCAAAAATGGCGCCGCCGGGACCTCCGGCGTCGAGATAGGCGAATTTGCCCGGGTCATGAATCAGGAGCTTTGCTCCGTCTTTTGTCAGCTTGGCAACTTCCGCGTCCACATCGTCAACAAAGAATCCGATGTGATGAACGCCTTCTCCCCATTTATCCAAAAATTTGGATTGGAAAATTCTTCCCTCGACACACTGCACAAGTTCGACTTCCATCGGCCCCACATAGGCAAAGGCCATGCGGATTTTCCAGGGGCGGCCTTTTACATCCGTGCCGCCGTTTTCCTGGTATTTCCAGGGGCCAAGGCCGTAAAGACGCGACCACGCCTCGACCGTTTTATCGATATCCGTCACCGCGTAGCTGATATGATCAATCGATTTTATTTTCATTTTTCAATTTTCCTTTGCAAAAAATATTCACCCTCCCTCAATCCCGCCCGTCAAGAGCGAAAAGATTTACAGGCGATGTTTATATTTTCTTTTTTACTTCTTCCACAATCTTCGGCAGTATCGTGCCGGTTTTACCCTTAATCAGGTAATCGGAAATGCCTTCGTGCGTAAGCGGCGTGGGGTCGGCATTGATTTCCACAATGATTGTTTTTCTGTTTTGATGATAACTTTTGGCTATTCTCGGCAGCATGGCAAAAGGATAAACCACCGCCGAGGTGCCGCAGATGAGCATCACATCGCACCTGCCGACTTGGGCCTGGCTTTCAGTGGAAACATCGGCGGGAATGGCCTCGTGAAAATGAACAATATCGGATTTCAAAACA
>MWCF01000079.1 GCA_002069855.1 Elusimicrobia bacterium ADurb.Bin231
TCTTCACCGCACATATCTTATATTCCCGCGTATATCGCTGCCACTTCTTTCGCTCTTCCATACCTTCCTCCTTGGGCACATTTTACACTTTTTGAATACTCATGTCCACATTTTCTTTGTGTCCATTTTATTGAGGGAAGATCACTACTATGATTTTTTGTTGCTGAATTTTTCTTTAAATCTGCATTTCCTGCACAAAATCTCAACAGCCTTATTGGATAAAAATCCGCAGTATATATTTTTCGCTCTGGGACTGGAAATAATATCGCTGAATTTCCGTTCAAAGATATTGCCTAAATTTATAATGCCTTCAGAGTCCAGGCAACACGGCACAACAGTGCCGTCGGAGAGAATCCCCACATGATCCCTGAGCCCGCGGCAGAAGCCTGAAATGTTATCATAGGTATCGTTAATATCAGGCCATATAAATTCATAATCGTAATTTAAATATAATCTCTCGGCAAGTTTCAGCCCTTGACCAGGAATAATTTTTTCTTCCAACTTGTACGACAATTGAAACTCTTTTTCAATCAATTCAAATTTCTTTCTGTTTTCTTTAAGATGATCGCCTTTTATTGGATCAACATTCCATAACCGCAGGGATATAATTATGCCGGTTTTTTCAAGGGCATCCTTTACAAACTGCAATATGTGTTTTGTATATTCTTCAGCGCGTATTCCGGAAAGTGTATCACCGCAGGCATGTAAAGAAAAATTAATCTGTCTTAGAGCCGGCTTCATTATGATTTTTTTGTGTAGTTCCCGTATCAAAGTGCCGTTTGTGGTAATATTGATCTTAAATCCTTTTTCATAACTAATATCCAATATGTCGCAAAGTCTTTTGTGCAAAAAAGGCTCGCCCTTTACATGCAAACATATATAATCCGTGAACTGTTTTATTTCGTCTGCAATTCTCGAAAACGATTCAGGCGACATAAACTGAATATTTCTTTTGCCTGGCGGACAGAAATCGCATTTCAAGTTACATGAATTAGTTATTTCGACATATATCTTTTTATATTTCTTCATTTCTTACAAAAAAAAGAATGAGTGCACGATTCATTCTGTCATTTCACTCGGATTGGGAGTTTTAATAACCAAAAACGCAGCATCTTCGGAACCGGTATTTTCTATACTCATGGAAGTTTTAAACGCTACAGGCAAAACATCCCCATGATTAACGCGATGCTCGGATTCATTAAGATTTACCGTTACAGAACCTTTTAAAATCAATAAATGCACATTTGAATTAGCGGTATGCCCGGGCACAATCTGTCCGGGTTTCAAGGCAATCTGCATGATTAAAACATGTTTTTCGTCAACAATTTTTCTGTGTCCCATCGCATTTTCATTATACGGAATATCCTTAAAGACATTCATGAAATATACCTCCCTGTTACGCAGTTATTTGCCGGACATCATAGCGGCAATATCTTTATCCACAGCGCCGATTGGTTTAATATCAAATTTTTCAACAAGAACTTTTATCACGTTCTGCGACAGGAATGCAGGCAAAGTCGGGCCCAATCTAATTCCCTTTACTCCAAGAAAAAGCAAAGCAAGTAAAACAGCCACTGCTTTTTGTTCATACCATGCAATATCAAATGAAATCGGCAAATCATTGATATTATTCAAACAAAACACTTCCTTCAATTTTAAAGCAATAACAGCCAGAGAATAAGAATCATTGCATTGACCCGCGTCAAGCACACGGGGCATTCCATTTATATCCCCCAGATTCAATTTGTTATACCTGTACTTGGCGCATCCGGCCGTTAATATAACTGTATCTTTCGGAAGCATTTCTGCCACTTGAGTAAAATAATTTCTCGTATTTTGTCTTCCGTCGCAACCGGCCATTACTATAAACCGCTTTATTGCTCCGGATTTGACAGCAGCGACAATCTTGTCCGCCAACGCAATTACCTGATTATGAGCAAAACCACCGACAAGCGAACCGGTTTCAATTTCCTCAGGTGAAGGACAGGTCTTGGCAAGTTCAATAACTTCAGTAAAATCTTTTTTGCCGTTCCTGCCGCCTTCCGGTATATATTTCGCGCCAGGATAACTTACTATGCCTGTAGTAAACAACCGATTCAAATAAGTATTCTCTTTCTTGACTGGTATCAGGCAGTTGGTAGTTAAAATAACAGGTCCTTTAAAAGTTTCAAATTCTTTATTCTGATGCCACCAAGAACCTACGTAGTTCCCGACGAAATGTTTGTATTTTTTAAAAGCGGGATAGTAATTTGCAGGCAGCATTTCCCCATGAGTGTAAACATCCACGCCTGTGCCTTCTGTCTGTATAAGCAATTCCTCCATATCCTTTAAATCATGCCCGCTGATAAGAATGCCGGGATTATTTCTTACTCCGATATTAACCTTAGTAATTTCAGGATGACCGTATCTGGCAGTATTAGCTTCGTCAAGAAGAGCCATAGCGCTAACAGATATTTCTCCTGCGCGCATTACCATGCCAATCATATCATCAACTGAAAGATCATTCATAGTGGAATCGAGCGCGTCGATAATAAAATTGTATATTTCATCTTTTTCATATCCCAAAACAGCGGCATGCGCTGTATAAGCAGCAATCCCTTTGCACCCTATTACAAGCAATTGCCTCAATGAACGGACATCATCAGTGTCATTAGCGTTAATGCGTAAATCTGAAGAATTTGCCTTTATTAGAATTTGTTCGCTTTCATTTGAACGCCACACCGCGCAATCCGGCAATTTTCCCGTAAATTCCAAGCCGTATTTTTGTTTGTATCCTTCAAGAAATTTCGTTTTTATTTCATCCCTTATATCAAGCGCATCTTTTATTTTTCCGATAATAAAATCATCATCCCAGGACGCGTTGGTAATAGTAATAAATAATGCTCGGCAAATAAACAATCCGTACTTTTTATCAACCGGCTTTATTTCTCTGTACCTTTTACAGTAATAAGAAATTCCTTTGCATACATAGATAAGCAAATCCTGAATATCTGCCGTTCTTTCCGGTTTACCGCATACTCCTTTAACCGTACATCCGAGATTCCTCGCTGTCTCCTGACATTGAAAACAAAACATTTTAAGCCTCCTCCGGCGGATTCCGCCAATAACAACAATAGCAGTGGGATTCTTCACTCCGCTTCGCTACGTTCAGAATGGCTGTGATTTATTGTTGTTCCATCTTTGTTGTCATACTGGTCATCGGTGAGAAAATGACGGAAGCACAGGAACAGCAATAACAATCGCTTAAGCGCATACATTAACCGATACCTTTTTCCGGATACCATTCCCCCCATTCTTCCGGAAACCATTTTGGCACCTTGCAATTTTTCACCCTGTCGACACAATGTATATAGGGTTTAATATCTATTACAGGCGTACCGTTAAAAGCATCTATATTTCCAATAAAAATTTTTCCTTTTTCAGCATTAATACCTGAAATTTTGCATATAGAAGACATAATTAAATTAGGTCTCTCAGGACTTCTGCAGGCAAATACTCCGGCAACCGTATTATCCCATTTTTTGCGATAGGATTTAAGAATAATCAATAAAAGTTCCAAAAATTGAGTTCATCATTATACACCTTTTCCGTCAATAAAATTCAATTGCATTGCATTAGGGATTTGAAATAAAAAGACCCTGTTTAACAACCG
>MWCF01000080.1 GCA_002069855.1 Elusimicrobia bacterium ADurb.Bin231
TACAAAATGAGGTTTTATTCCATATTTACAAAGAACAGGCAGTGCTGTATCCACTGCAACTAGAACAGCCTTTTCTTCGATGGATTTTATCAGCGGAAGACTTTTTCTTAAAGACGGTCCTGCAGAAATAATAACTCCCGGGCATGATTTAAATTTTCCAAAGAAACGGAGCTGACAGCAGATTTCTTTTCACAATGCCTTTGCCTGTTTATTTCGTAAAATATGATTGAAGCGGATATCGCGGCATTAAGGGACGAAATATTGTTATGAATCGGTATCCTTAAAAGAAAATCACACTTTTGTTTAGTCAGGTGTCTCAACCCTGAACTTTCGTTGCCTATTATTAGAGCGATCCTTCCTTTGATTTCAGTTTTCCAAGCCTCCCCTCCGGACATCTCTGCGCCGTAAATCCAGAAGCCCTGTTCTTTCAAACCGTCTATCGCTTGGGAAATATTTGAAACCCGCACTATAGGAACATACTCTATAGCGCCGGCTGACGCCTTTGCCGTGCCGGGTGAAATATTGGCGGATGCCTTTTTTTGAATTATTATGCCGTCAACCCCGAAACACGCTGCAGACCTTAATATAACACCGAGATTTTGCGGATCTTCCACTTCGTCAAGAACACATATCAGAGCATTTTTCTTATCTTTTAATGAATGGATAAGCTTTTCATACTGTAGGTATTCTTTCGGAGAAACATAGGCAACAATTCCTTGATGGTTTTTTGCGTAGCAAATCAGTTTTTCGCGGCCAACAAATTCAACAGGAATCTTTTTTTCGCGAGCAAGAGAGATTATTTTTTTTACTATATCTCCTTCAAAAGTTTTTGCCACAAGGATTTTTTTGAAATTGCGCGTGCCAGCTTTAAGCGCCTCTATAACAGGATGCCTGCCGTAAATTATTTCGTTTGCCATTTGTTTAAACTCCCTATACAATCATTTTTTTTTAATTTTAGTTCCTGTACCTGTGTCTTCAATCGTATAACCAAGATTTTCAATCTCTTTTCTCAAATCGTCAGCCAATTGCCAGTTTTTTTCTTTCCTCGCCTGATGCCGTTTTTCAGAAAGCAGCGAAACAGCAGCAGGAATATCAGTATCATTTTGAATTTTCAATCCCAAAATATCGCAAAACTCAAGCAGTTTGGATAAAAATGTCTGAACATCCGGTTTATTCAAACCGGCAGGCGGATTTTTATGAAAAAGGAAAAGATTGTTTACCAAAAAATGAATATTTGCCAAAGCAACAGGAGTGTTGAAATCATCATCCATTGCTTCAGTAAAATTTTTCGCAAAGGTTTCCGCCTGCTTTTTGACATTTTCGCTTAATTCTCCGGACGGAAGAATCTTTATAAGTTCCGAGGATTTTTCAACGGCATTCAGTATTCTTTTCCACGCGTTTTTTGCCTGCTCAAGTTTATCGTCGGAAAAATCGAGCGGGGAACGGTACTGCTGTCCGACAAGGAAATATCTTACCGTCATAGGGTCGTATTTTTCGAAAATCTCTCTCAGTGTGAAAAAATTGCCGAGAGATTTTGACATCTTCTCCTTGTTTATAGTCACAAAACCGTTATGCAGCCAGTAGTTGACAAAACCTTTGCCGAGCGCGGCCTCGGATTGCGCTATCTCATTTTCGTGATGCGGGAATACAAGATCCAGCCCGCCGCCGTGTATATCGAATGTGTCGAAACCGAATTCATTCAAAGACATCGCGGAACATTCTATGTGCCAGCCGGGTCTTCCTTTGCCCCAGGGACTGTCCCAGAACGGTTCGCCGGGTTTCGCCTTTTTCCACAGAGCGAAATCAAGAGGATCTTCCTTCCTTTCATCAACGCCCACGCGCGCGCCGGATTTCAAATCCTCTATATTCCTCTTTGAAAGTTTGCCGTAGCCATTGAACTTTCTTACCGAAAAATACACATCGCCGTCAATAATATACGCATACCCGTTGTCAATAATCTTTTGTATGAATTTTTTAATATCTTCTACGGTGCCTGTAACCAGCGGATAGGAATCCGCGTCAAGGATGTTAAGTTTTCTCATCTGCGTGAAATAATCGTCAATAAATTTTCGAGAAAGTTCCGTGTGCGGGATTTTCAGTTCATTACTGCGCTTTATAATTTTATCGTCTATATCAGTAAAATTCTGGATATATTTCACATTGTAGCCGCGATATTTAAGATACCTGCGAACTACATCAAACACCACATAGCACCTGCCGTGTCCGAGATGAACCTCGTCGTAAGGAGTAATGCCGCACACATACATATTGACATTTCTGCCGGCTTTATCAAGCGGAATAAATTCTTCTTTTGTCCCGGTAAGTGTATTGTGAACTTTTATCATCTTTGTTTAACCGGTTGGGCGAATCTTTTTAAAGCGCATACAGCGTGGGCGCAGATCGCCTTGCCTTTTCCTATATCTCCGATACCTTCGTTTGTGGTTGCTTTTATACTGATATTTTTTGTTTTGAGGACCTTGGAAATAGCAGCCTGCATCTGTTCTATATAAGGAGCAATTTTCGGTTCTTTAGCGACAATCATAGTATCAATATTTATTGTTTCATACCCGGATTCTCTTATCAATCCGTCTACAGTTTCCAGAAGTTTCAAACTGGAAATATTTTTGTATTTCTTATCCTTTGTCGGAAAATGTTTTCCTATATCCCCGAGACCGGTAGCACCGAGCATCGAGTCGCACACGGCATGAAGCAGAACATCACCGTCGGAATGAGCAAGAAGTCCCATGGAAAAAGGAATTTTCACTCCGCCCAAATAGAGCGGTTTACCTTTAACAAATTTATGGATGTCATACCCGAAACCGATTTTCATATCATTCATATTTTTGCGGTTTTTCCCTTTCCGCGGCCAAACATCATTTTCATCACAAAAAAACTTATTCGTCAACGCGATATCTTCTTTCGTGGTAATCTTTATATTTTTGTAATCTCCCGGAACGATTTTTACCCTCGCGCCGAGCCGCTCCACAAGTGCGGAATCGTCGGTGGAATAATAATCGTCTTCAAACGCCTTTTCATACGCATCCATTATCAGGGAATACCTGAATGCCTGCGGGGTCTGCGCTAAATACAAACTGTTCCTGTCGGGTGTCGATTCAACTGCGCCTGAAGGCGAAACAGCTTTTACTGTGTCTTTTACCCGGACGCCTGCGACAACAGCACCGAATTTAATAGCTCCTTCAATAGTATCCGCTATTATTCTTCTATTGACTAACGGTCTGACACCGTCGTGTACAAGAACTATGTCGGTATCCGCGGAAAGAGTTTTCAAACCGTTGTACACGGAATGCTGCCTTGTGGCTCCTCCGGAAATTATATGAAGTTTTTTTGTGCAAGAGCGCCTAAACCGCGCTACGTCTTCATCAGGAAGAACAAGCACAATTTCGCGAATTCTACCGCAAGTCAAAATTTTTTCCGCGGTTAATTCAATTATACTTTTGCCTTCAATAACCTCAAATTGTTTTTTGCCGCCGAATCTTTTCCCGCTTCCGGCAGCGACTATTATAGCGGAAATTTTCATTTAAGATATTCTTCTTTCAATGTGGCAAAAGCCATCTTTCCGGTTGATGTCTGCAGGATATTAGTTATTACTATTTCCATCCTTTTGCCGATATATTGTCTGCCGTTTTCAACCACTATCATACTGCCGTCTTCCAGAAACGCCACTGCCTGTTTTTTTTCTTTGCCTTCTTTCACCAAATACGCAGTCAATTGTTCTCCGGGCAGTAAAACCGGTTTCATAACACTTGCCAATTCATTTACATTCATCACAGTTATATTGTGTATTACGGCAACTTTGCTTAAATTATAATCCGTGGTTATCACCTTGGCTTTCAACTCTTCCGCGAGTTTCAAAACTTTACCGTCGGTAAGTTTGATGCCCGGATAATCTTTGTTAAATATTTTCACAGGCACAAATGAATTTACTCTGAGTTTCTCCACTATATTCAGTCCTCTTCTGCCTCTTGATCTTTTTGTGGAATCCGAGGAATCCGCAAGCAATTGAAGTTCGCTTATGATAAATTCCGGTATCACTGCAATGCCAGACAGAAAATTAGTTTCTATAATATCTAAAATTCTGCCGTCAATAATCGCGGAGGAATCCAATATCTTCAAATCCTCCTGTATCTTCCTGGAAGTAAGTTGAATATCTTTTTCCAAAAGAGACAACTCATCCTTTTTCCTGATCGCTATAATCAACCCAAGATACGCAAAAACAAGTTTAATCAGCAAAGAATATGTGGAAGCGAAGGCATTTATATTTTCGTTCTCCATAAGCGACAATGTATAGTCTAAAAGTTTAGCGCTTATAAGCCCGAGTATCGCGCCGAGCCCTCCGGCAACTATCGAATCAAGCGGTATTTTCTCTATTATAAATTCAATGAATAAAACAAGCAGAGCCGCAGCTACTCCTATGAGAATGCCTTTAGCATCCTTTGAAATCTGGAACCATCCTATAACAGGACCTGCTATTATAACTAATGATCTTATGAGCCAAATAAACACAAAACCTCCCGATAATAAATATAAAGTAGCAGCAGATTCGTAAATAATTTATCGGCTGCCGTTAATCTTAATCTTCTCTATTGCAACCGAAACGGATTTAACGGAAATTATTTTCAGCATACCGGGTTTAACGGACTTTAGGTCCGAATCCGGAATAACGCAAGTATTTAATCCGAGTTTTTCAAATTCCGACAATCGTCTTTGCAAATAGGTTACGCTTCTTACCTCTCCTGTAAGTCCGACTTCTCCTATAATTCCCACGCCCGAAGGTATGGCGAAATTTCCGTAGGCGGAACTTATGGCGCAGGCAACCGCGAGATCAGTAGACGGCTCGTCGGTTTTTATGCCTCCCGCGACATTTATAAAAATATCGTTGGAAGCGAGCCTCATACCCAAACGTTTTTCAAGAACCGCGATTATTATAACAGCTCTGTTGTAATCAATCCCTGAAAATTGTCTCCTGGGAACAGGAAGCGGAGACGGAGACACAAGAGCCTGTATCTCAAGCAAAATAGGCCGGGCGCCTTCAATTACGCATGTAACCACGCTGCCGGGAACTCCCGCGGGTTTTTGCGCTATAAAAATCTCGGAAGGATTTTTAACGGCATTCAAACCTGAGGTGAGCATTTCAAACACGCCTATTTCATTGACTGAACCGAAACGGTTTTTAAAACACCTTAGAATACGGTAAGTATGATATTTAGCGGATTCAAAATACATTACAGTATCCACTAAATGTTCAAGAACTCTCGGACCGGCAAGAGTGCCTTCTTTGGTAACATGTCCGCAAATGAAGGTTATTATCCCGGCGGATTTTGAAAAAGAAAGTATTTCCGCGACACATTCCCTTACCTGCGAGACACTGCCCGGAGCAGACGGAATATCCTCCTTAAATATCGTCTGAATGGAATCTATGAATAAAAACTTAGGTTTTATCTGTTTTATTTTTTCGATAATTTCAGAGAGCATTGTTTCAGACGCGAGATACAGATTCCCCGAATCAACTCCCAAACGCGAAGCCCTCATCTTTACCTGAGAAAGAGATTCTTCGCCTGATATGTAAAGACAATCAAATTTCTTTGAATAAGCGCCGGCCAGCTGCATAAAAAGCGTGGATTTGCCTACACCGGGTTCGCCGCCGACAAGAACCATCTGACCGTCTACAACTCCGCCGCACAAAAGCGCGTCAAGTTCCGGCATGCCTGCGTCATATCTGTGAAGATCTGCGGAAGTTATATCCTCGATCTTCTTTACCTCGGAAGAAAAATATCCGGAACGGACAGGGACGGAATTTCCCGCAGCCTTCCTCTCTTCGACTATGGTATTCCACTTCCCGCATTCAGGGCATCTGCCCAGATACTGCAGAGTTTCATATCCGCATTCCTGGCACACATACCGGATCTTTTCCCGGTTTTTCATTTATTTTTCTGCTCCTGCTTGCGAATTTCTTTTCTAATCTCTTTTGCCTTTTTTTCGTCTACGATCCACCTTGAAGGAGCTTCTTCCATCAACTTGCTGAACACGCGCAAACTGTTAATTGTGTCTTTCAGATCTTTCTCAAGTTTCTTGTCAGACACCAAACCGCCTACAACGCCTGTACCGCTTTCCACCTTTTTGGAAATCTTTTCAAGAGAAGAGATCGCGGAATCCGTTTTTTTCATTATTTGTTCTATCCTTCCGTCTGAAGAAATCTTTTTTATGTCTGAAGAGACACCTTTAAGATTTGTGGTTATCTGTTTAAAATCCTTTGAACTGTTTTTAAGATCAGCTGAAAATTTATCAAGATTCGCTATGATGGTTTTAATACTGCTGTCAGTGGTAATACCTCTTATGGAATCAAGAAGCGAATTTACCGCCATCTGAGTTTTATCGAACATTTTGTCGATACTTATAGGATCAACACCGACAATGGTATCTCCGTTTTTAAGCAAACCTGTAGTGCGCGTACCCGGACTAAGTTGAATGAATTTCACTCCGATTATTCCGCTGGAAAAAATAAACGCGCCTGTATCTTTGTAGATTTTAACATCCTTGTCCAGCCAAACAGTTACTCTGGCCCGCCCGTCGTCAAGCGTAATATCTTTTACATATCCGACATTCACGCCGGCAACTTGAACTTTAGCCTGCTTCAACAGCCCCTGTATATCGTTAAAAACAATATTTATCTCATAACCTTTTTCCAGGATTCTAATACCTGAAAGAATAAGCACTGCAGTAGCGAAAACAATCGCTCCGAGAATTACCAGAATACCAACTTTCATTTCGTTTTTCATAAATTTTCTTCCCCTTCCCTCGCCTTAAGCCTCATTTTTATCGGGCCGGACGACGAACCGGATGTAAATTGTTTCATATATTCATTGTCTGTATGTTTTATTTCTTCCGGACTGCCCACGCCGATTATCTTTCCGCCGTAAAGCATTGCTATCCTGTCTGATATTTTATATGCACTGGTCATATCGTGGGTTACTGCTATGGACGTCACTTTAAGAGTCCTTTGCAAATGAATTATAAGGTCATTAAT
>MWCF01000081.1 GCA_002069855.1 Elusimicrobia bacterium ADurb.Bin231
GCAATAAGCGGTTTTACTGCAGGAGCCGGATTTTCATATGCCGGATATATGCTTGATTACGCGTGGGCTCCGTATTACAGTACAGGAGATTTCCCTAACCTCGGAGATACTCACCGCATTTCTTTAGGTATTAAATTTTAATCGTTTTTGATGGTTTTTGTGAACGAATTTTGAATAGAAAAAAAGTTGTACTCCCTGTTTTGTTTTTTAAAAAGGCATTTGAAATCTTTTTTTAGAATCCGTTGATATAAAAAACTTCTATATCTATTTTAGCATTGCTAAAGTAAGTTTTGCTTGCAACTTAGTTGAGGCCGCTAATGATTATGGTTTTAGAAAAAGCAGGAAAGAATATTCCAAAATTTTATGTTTATTTGTTTGTTGGATCAATTGTTTTCTTTATACTTATTTCCTTATGGATATTTAAAGCAATTGACGGAAATATGCGTAAGGAATTTTTGGAACAGGCAAATTCCATAGCGCAGACATTAGATCCTATACGTATTAAAACTCTTTCCGGCACTGCCGCAGACCTTCAAAATCCCAATTATACCATTTTAAAAGACCAGTTTATTTTTATAAAACATACAAACAAGAAATTAAAATTTGTTTATCTTATGGGACTTGATGCTTCCAATAAAATATTTATTTTTGTCGATAATGAGCCCGTATTGTCTGCTGATTACTCTCCTCCCGGCCAGCTTTATGATGAAGCCCCTGAAAGTTTTAAGAAAGTTTTTAATACCAATCGAAGCACAGTGATATATCCTGTAAAAGATCGTTGGGGTGTATGGATTTCTGCTTTGGTTCCTATTATAGATCCTGCTACAGGAAAATCTATTGCTGTTGTAGGAATAGATATTGAAGCACGGAAATGGAAAATGGAATTTCTGTCAACTTTTTTCGTTCCGGTCGGTATAATATTGTTCCTTTTCAGCATAATCTTTTCTATAATTTTATCCCGTAGAAACATTGAAGTTTCTCCGAAGCCTGTTTTAAAGCGCTTATTATTGCCACTGGGCAGCATATTTTTTTTATTTACGATATTGTTCGGCCGCGTTATTTTTTTACAGCAAAAAGAAAGGTTGGACCGAACAGGGCAAATAGTGATGAAAGATGTTACTTCTATTTTGCACATAGAAATGGCAAGTCAAATAAAAACAATGTCTGCCATAATAGAATTACTGATGTCGGATGCTGCATTGCAAAAAGCATTAAAAGAAAAAGACAGGCATTTCATTTTGTCAAGGTATGATTCTGTGTTTAAAAAATTTCGCAATCAATACTTGTTTACTCATTTTCATTTTATTGATAATAATCGTTATTGTCTGGCGCGGTTGCATAGACCTGAAATTTACGGTGACCGTATTAACCGTTCTACTGTTATTAAAGCGGAGCGCACAGGCAAACCGGTTGCAGGAATTGAAATTGCTACATTAGGAGCTTTAACCATACGTTCCGTACATCCTGTTTATGCTGGAAATACTCTTATAGGTTACTTAGAACTCGGCAAGGAATTGGATGATATTTTTGCTCATATTCACGATAACTTAGAAGTAGAAGTTTTCATAACAATAAAAAAAGAATTGTTGCGCCGGCAGGATTGGGAGACGGAAATGAATAGGTTGGGGAAGGTTCCGGATTGGGATCGTTTTAACGACTATGTTATGGTATACTCATCTCTTAAAAAGCTTCCTGTTAGCGCGTGCGATTTAATGAATCGAGTCCATCTTTTGCCTGCAGGCAAACACGCTGAATTTCGATGCAGCGGTTTGGATTGGCGTTTAAAGAGAGTTCCCCTGAAAGATATTTCCGGAACAGTTATAGGCAATATGTTGATTATGCGCAATATCGTAAACGATAAGGCATCATATAGAAGATTGATGACTGTTTCTATTGTTGTGTCCACTGTTTCGTTCGCGTGGTTTTTCGGTTTCCTTTATGTGATTTTACGGCGGGTGGATACAGGAATGGCCTTACAACAAAAAAACCTAAAAGAAAGCGAAGAACAGTTCCGTACGCTTGTATCTAATATTCCAGGTGTTACATACAGATGCCGCTATGATGAAAATTGGACGATGCTTTATATGAGTTCGGAAGTTCATTTTGTTACGGGATATAATGTTTCTGATTTGATAAATAATAAGGTTTGTTCCTTTGCTGACATTATTTATAAAGAGGATACTGAAAAGGTCGCTGAAGTTATAAAAAAAGCGATAGATACAGGCAAAGCATGGGATATGGAATACCGAATTATCCATAAAAATGGCGGTATAGTATGGGTGCAGGAAAAAGGCAGGGCTGTATACGATATTGGCGGAACTGTCAGGTATCTTGACGGTGTTATAATAAATATTACAGAACGCAAATTATTCGGCTTGGAATTGAGCGCTCGCGAAGAACGTATAAAATCTCTTCTTGAAAGTATGCAGGATTTGGTTTTTGTTCTTGATGATAAATTTATTTTCCAGAGCTATCATCAGCCTGCAAGCGATAAATTATTTATTCAATCGAAAGAATTTGTCGGTAAACATTTTAACGAGGTGGGTTTCCCTGAACCTGCACTGAGCAAGATAAAATCCGGGTTGGAAAAAACATTGAATAGCGGGCAAGTTTCTCAAATCGAATACTGGCTGGATATGCCTCACGGCAGGTTATGGTTTGATATGAGTGTCTCGCCTTATAGACCATACTCTGGGAAAATATTAGGTGTAACATGCGTAGTCAGGGATATTACTCTTCGCCGTCAGGCAGAAGAGGAAATGAAGAAAGCCGTAGCCATAAAAACGGACTTTATATCTATGGTATCCCATGAGTTGAGAACTCCCCTTGCTGTTATAAAAGAAGGCATAAATATTGTTGCAGACGGTTCTTGTGGAGATATTAACGAAGAACAGAAAAAATATCTGTCAACTGCCCAAAGGAATATTCAACGGCTCGGACGTCTTGTTACAGATGTTCTGGATATTCAGAAAATGGAAGCAGGTCTTACAGAGTTTGATATTATTGCCAATGATTTGAACAGATTGATTAGGGAAATTGGCGAAGATATGACACGGGTGGCCTCGCAAAAAGGTCTTGCGATAAAATTTAATATTGATGACAAACTGCCTTCTGTAAAATTTGATATGGATAAGATAAATCAGGTATTGACTAATCTTATCAATAATGCTATAAAGTTTACTGATGCAGGTGAAATAAACCTTGGCACTGTGTTTGAAGAAAACAAATTTGCGAAAGTTTATGTGTCTGATACAGGTCCGGGTATTAAGACGGAAGATATTCCAAAACTTTTTCAAAAATTTGCTCAAATAGCAGTTTCAAACAATAGGAAACCCGGTGGCACGGGTTTGGGCTTGGCGATTTGTAAGGAAATTATAGAAAGACATAATGGAAAAATCTGGGCGGAATCTGAATTCGGCAAAGGCACAACGTTTTATTTTATTCTGCCTGTTGAGGAGATAAATTTCTGATATGAGTAAGACAATTCTTGTTATTGACGACGAACCGGATCTTTTGATGATGATTGAAAGCCGGCTGAAACTATCCGGTTATGAAGTGATTACTGCTTCCGACGGTATAGAAGGCATTAATACCATACGTTCCAAAAAGCCGGATCTGGTTTTGCTTGATTTGGCATTGCCAGGCATAGACGGTTACGAAGTATGCACAAGATCTAAAAGCGATTTGGCGACCAGACATATCCCGATAATATTATTTACCGCGCGTTTAGTAAAGGCAATAGAGGACATCGCCAAGGAACTTAATGCCGATGACTTTATTGCTAAACCTTTTGAATATCAAGAGTTGTTAAAAAAAATCGAAACCATACTTGAAAAAAAACGGATATAACCGAAATCTGTTTCAACGGGATTTGTTGTAATGGCGCGTATCTCGCGCTTTAATATAAAAAGACATACAGGGGGAGTGCAGTGTTTATTAAATATCTGCGCAGCAAAGGGCTGGTTACCGCGGAACAAATAGAGGATGCGCGGGATCGCGCAGTAGGCGCAAAAAAGCCGGTACATGACCTGTTGGTAGAAATGGATTTTATCAGCGAAGAAGATTTTCTAAAAGCAGCGGTAGAGTATTATCAGATGCCCGTTACTTCTCTTGATGAAGAACAAATAGATCCTTCGTGCGTAAATTTTCTTTCTTACGACCGAGCAAAAAAATACGGCGTGTTCCCGTTTAGAATGGAAGATGGCAAACTGCTTATAGCTATGACCAATCCGTATGATGTCATTACTTTGGACGATTTGCGTATTATTACAGGAAAAGATTTAAAACCTGTTTTAAGCAGCAAAAAAGACATATCTAACTATATAGAAGAATATTATAAAGTTGACGATGCAATATACGACCTTCTTAAAAATATAGTCACTGATACGAAAATAGTGCTTGTTCAAAGGGACAAATCCGGCAGAGAATCGTATAACAGAGAAGAACTGCAAGGCGAACGTTCCCCTATAATCAGGTTGGTTAATCTTATATTGAGCGAAGCCGTCAAATCCAGAGCAAGCGATGTACATATAGAGCCGTATGACGATTTTGCCCGTGTAAGATATAGGATAGACGGCTATTTGAAAAATATAATGAAGATTCCTAACAGCCTTTATCCGTCTTTGGTTTCAAGAATTAAGATAGTTTCTTCTTTGGACATTACGGAAAAAGCGAAAACTCAGGACGGCCGCATTCAAATGATCGTTGGAGATAATCATATTGATTTACGGATATCCATAGTCCCTACTTTGCATGGCGAAAAATTGGCGATACGGATATTGGATGCCCGCGAGGCAAAGGTTGATATTAGCGTTATAGGGTTCAGACAGGAAGAACTTGATGTTTTCAATAAAGCAATCAGAAAATCTCAAGGTATGATTTTAATTACAGGACCTACAGGTTCAGGTAAAACCTCAACGATTTATGCGGCTTTGAATTCCGTAAAAAGCGAAAAAAGCCATATCATTACAATAGAAGACCCTGTAGAGTACAGATTAGAGGGAATAAATCAAATACAGGTAAATCCCACAAAGGATGTAACATTTGCCAACGGGTTAAGAAGCATTTTGAGACAGGATCCTAATGTTGTTTTAGTCGGAGAAATCCGAGATGCTGAAACTGCAGATATTGCTTTCAGGGCTTCCCTTACTGGGCATCTTGTGTTTTCCACTTTGCATACGAATGATGCCATTGCTACAATAGTACGTTTATTAGACATAGGTTTGGAAGCATCTGTTATTTCGTCCGCTCTTTCTTTGGTAGTAGCGCAACGACTTGTAAGAAAAATCTGCCCGCATTGCAAGGAAATTTACTATCCTGACAGGACAGTCGGCGAAAGTGTAGGGCATCTGCTCGAAAGGTTTAATGTTGAACAATTCTACAGAGGTAAAGGGTGCGCAGAATGCGGATATGTAGGTTATATGGGCAGGACAGCTATATTTGAAATTTTAAAAATTGACGATAAAATCAAAAATATTATTTCAAGCGCGGAATGGTCGGAAAAAGAATTGCTCAGATATGCCCGCGGTATCGGGTTTAATACTTTGCTCGAGTCAGGTATAAGAAAAGTAGCGGAAGGGATTACTACTGTAGAAGAAGTATTGAAAGTAGTTGATGTGGGAGAAAGGGAAATGTCATATATTAATGAACCTGCGCTATCAGATAAGAGCAAGATTTTAATAGTAGATGATGAGACCGATTTCAGGGAAATATTGAACAAAAGGATAAAGGATGCAGGATATGATGTTCTAAACGCGTCAGACGGCAGAGAAGGAGTTGATATCACTTTTCGAGAGCATCCGGATTTGATAATTATGGATGTTATGATGCCGGGTATGGATGGATTCGAAGCCACAAAAATATTGAGATCGCAGCTAAAAACAGCGTCTATACCTATTATTATGCTTACCGCAAAAAGCGATAAAAGAAGCGAACTTGAAGGCCTCAATATAGGAGCAGATGATTACCTTACCAAACCTTGTGATCACGAAAAATTGTTGGCAAGGATAAAAATGCTTCTGGCCCGCCGTCGCCTCGCTGTGTGATAATCGGGTTCAGTTGACCGTCAGTCAGATTTTCAGATAGAATTATTTAGAAAGAGTGAATCTTGTGATTTATGATACAGCATATTTTATTGATATTTTTAATAACATTTGTGCCTACGCTTGAGCTTAGAGCTTCAATCCCTTACGGAATTTTAAAGTTGAAATTGTCCTGGGAACTGGTTTTTTTAATTGCCTCAATATCAAATATATTATTGGCTGTGTTCGTCTGGTTTTTTATAAAATATCTGATGAAATATTTCTTAAAAATTAAAATAATATCTCAATATTACAACAAACTTGTGATACGCACGCAGGAGAAGATTAAACCGTATATACATAAATACGGAGTGCTGGGGCTCGCGGTTTTTATAGGTATACCTCTTCCCGGTTCCGGTGTATATACAGGCGG
>MWCF01000082.1 GCA_002069855.1 Elusimicrobia bacterium ADurb.Bin231
TTAAAGGCTGGCGAAGTCGTCTGGATTTTAGACAGGCCGGTCTCGAACAGCGGCAGACTTAAAAAAATCATACAGCTCCAAACCTCAAAAGAGGTCATACTTCTTGACAATCCCGACACCGAACTGAAAAAAAGCGAAAACGTCGTAATCAGCACCGACAGCATTGTCCTCGATGAATGTAAAAAATGGTTTAATCTCACGGCCTATATAGTCGCCAAAAAATATTGTAGTCCCAAAATTGTTGACCTTTCGCGGTAAGCCAAAATACTTTTTTATGTTCATAGCCCGATAATCGCGACCAAATAACGGCTATTTTCATTTCTTATATTTCTAAAAAAAATTTCCCGCCGGGTTCGACTTTTAAAAGAACTCTTTTTATGCTATATTATAGTATGCTTTTCTCCAAGGGCGGAAAATATCGGTACTTCTTATTATTTATCTCTCTTGCAATGTGGCTCGCCATCGGCAAATATTTAATTAACCTTAATTCCATTATTGACCTCGTTCATTTCGCGTCAGTTCCTTGTGCCGCTGCTTATCTTTTCATTTTCAGACCTCCCATCAGAAAGGAAACCGTTATATCCTGCTGTATCTATTTCAGCATACTGGCGATTCTTTCAACTGTATATTTCATCACATTTTCAATGACGATACCAGACGTTCGCATCATCTGGTCCGAAGTTTTAATTGCAATTTATTTCCTCACGTCCGTTTACGTAATTTTCTGGCTTTTCGACAAGTTTCTAAAAGGAGTCTTTAATCTTTTTGCCCATAAAATCAAAAATAAGGATGCGCGCGCGCTGACCAGAATTGCGATATCTTTGACGATTTTACTGTTCATCGCGGCTCCTTACCTTGTGTCTTTTTTTATTACTCACTGGGTAAAATTCGCCGATTCTGATAATCCTGAAACTCTCCAAGGCACAAGATACGCTCGCGTTAATTTCTTTTCAAGTGACGGAACCTCCTTAAAAGGCTGGTTTGTTTCTTCACAGAATATGGTTTCTGATTCCACTGTAATAATCGTCCCCGGCAGAACCGCCTCCAAAAATCTATTTTTATCCTACGCCAAAATTCTAAGCGGCAACGACTACAACGTTCTCATCTTTGACCTTAGAGGAAATGGCGCAAGCGGCGGACATAAATACAGTTTTGCTGTCAATGAAGTAAACGATGTCATCGCAGCTGTCGATTATCTAAAGAAGACTAAGCCCGAATTTTGCAATTTTATTTTCGGCTATGGGATAAATGAAGGCGCAACGGCTCTTATTTCAGCCGCTGCTGTTGATAACAGGTTTGCGGCCGTTATAAGCGATAATGCGTGCGGGTACGACATCGCTTTGCCCCTTTGGCTAAAGCGATATATGCCCAATTGCCTCGAGAACAATCTCCTGGCTATTACAAGGACCTTCGTCAATATAAACATCGGCACGAATATACCCGGAGCGCAAGGGATATATGATAAAATCGCACAGGTAAGTCCGAGTCCGATTCTGGTTGCAAACAGTTTGAGAAATAACAAACTGTCAAGACAGAAAACAATTAAGCTTTTTGCAAATGCCCGCATGCCAAAGAAGCTCTGGCTCGCCCCTTCAAAAGAGGATGAATTCGCCGATAGCCAGTATTTTTTATATATTTTGGAAACTTTCGACCTCGGAAAATCGAAACAAAAGGCCGGAAATTGGCGTATCAGCAAAAAATACGACTGAAAATTATCCAATTTTTGTAACTTTTTCCCTTCCCAAAAACCTCAAAAAAATATGACTGAAAATTATCCAATTTTTCTAACTTTTTCCCTTCCCAAAACCCCGAAAAAATATGACTGAAAATTATCCAATTTTTGTAACTTTTTCCCTTCCCAAAACCTCGAAAAATATGACTGAAAATTATCCAATTTTTCTAACTTTTTCCCTTCCCAAAACCGCATTTTTAACTATAATCCACTCTTGTAACTCTGGAGAGGTGGCCGAGAGGCTGAAGGCAACGGTTTGCTAAACCGTCGTACCGGTGAATGCTGGTACCGCGAGTTCGAATCTCGCCCTCTCCGTTTTTTTCTGGTCGGCCAAAATCACTACATGCGTATCTGCGGCAGTGACTTGCCTATTAAAACAGGATCATCTTGATGATTGAGTACAACCCCTAATGCTTCTTCTTTTATATGACCTGTTGATAGTCCCATTGCAATTACCGCGTCTACCTCACTGTTCGAGCAATCCGCACCTGGAGCAAGCGACACGATAGGGTTTGAGCCAAACTGCACACGCAGGTTAATATCTGATGGCTCTTTCCAGAATTGCCTGCATTCTTGAATGAACCGGGTCAAAGATACCCTGCTTCGTTGTTGTATGAACACGATACTGTTGGGATCTTTAGTTGTTTGCCATCAGGAGAAATGGCACAGTATAGCAGCTTAAGCCAAGAGAGGGTTAACGGGTTCTTCCCCATGGGGTCAACATTTAATTGACACATTAAGAGGCAATCTGTATGGTAACATTTTTAGTTGAGGCAACGGGAAAGAAAGTCATATTGTCGCCGAACAAAGAACGTCTAAATCTTTGTTTTGGTTTGAGTTAAGTGTTAAATATAGGTTTTTAATGACGTTACAGAAAGTGGGCAAATCGAATCTCGCCCTCTCCGTTTGATACTTCACTTTATAATACCCGCAAAAATCACCAAAATAAATCTTGATTTTATTCGTAATAGAAGACATAATGGTTTTAGGCCGTCATCGAACAGGCAATTTCAAATCCATAGAATAACCGAGAAAGACAATAATTATTTTTGCCAGTCGCTGTTACACAGTTATAATAGGAGAGTACATATGGAAAATACAATGGCTGAGGTGAAGAATATCGTAGAAATTCTACAGGTGGGAATCAGCAGAGAAACCGAGGCGAATGTGTTTTATAACCTGCTGTCTCAATATGTGCAGGATTCTCAGATAAGTCAATTATGCAAGGAACTTGCAGGAGAGGAGCTTGAGCATAGGGCAAGGCTGGAACTGGAAATAACCAAGCTCGGCCGGACATCAAAAGCCTCCGATTCGAAAGGCAATCCCAATCTTATGCCTCTTGATTATATGGTGAATATGTCAGATATAATTCATATGGATTACGAGGATTTGCTTATTCTGGCGATGAGGAAGGAAAAAGAATCATTCCGTTTTTATGTTGAATTATTAAGCCTTGTGAGTAATAACCCTTTACGCGAAGTAATAATAGAACTCGCAGAAGAAGAGGCGCGGCACAAAATCCGGTTTGAAATTCAATATGATATGTACATTTCGAACCGAAAGAATCCGCCAGAATAGATTAGTTTATAGTGTGTTCTATAAATTGATCTACGTCTTTTTCTAGAATGTTGATATCGTTTGGTCCGTTTTGAGGCAGCGTTATCGTGAAAGATGTTCCTTTATTCAATTCGCTCTCAACAAAAATAGTGCCGTCGTGTCTGGCTATAATCTGAGAAACTATAGGAAGTCCCAAACCCGTACCTGAGATTTCCTTTCCTGGTCTTTTCACTCTGTAGAATCTTTCGAAAATTTTAGACAAATCTTCTTTTGGAATTCCCATTCCTGTATCAGATACATTAATTGAAATTACGTTATTTTCGCGAATCGCACTGAAATATACCTTGCCCCCTGCCGGAGTAAACTTAATAGCATTGCTCAAAAGGTTTGTAAGTACCTGGATAATCCTGTTATGGTCGAATACCGCCAATCCAATTTGGGGATCGATTTTTACAGACATTTCCACTTTTGCATTATTTGCCATTAATTTCATCGTCTCGGCAGCTTCTTTAATGGTCAGGCTCATATCAGAATTTTTAAAATTGAAACACATTTTGCCGGAATCAAGTTTTTGAAAATCAAGCACATCATTGATCAGCATACTAAGACGGTCCACATTTCTTTTCGCGAGCTGCAGGAATTCCTGCTGTTTTTTCTTTAGCCTGCCAGCGACACCATCAAGAACAATATTCAAACCTTCTCTAATAGCGGTCAGAGGGGTTCTTAATTCATGTGAGACAGTAGAAATGAATTGCTGTTTTATCTCGATGGATTCAGCAAGTTTTTCTTCGGCGAGCTTTCTGTCTGTAATATCATTTAAACAAACAACTACATGATTTTTTTCATCTACAACGACGGATTTAATGGTTAAAGAGAACCATTTTTTATCTCCGCTTTGACAAAAGAAAGTTTCACTTTCAAATTCATAATCTTCTACTGCTTGGGCGGTCTTGAAAACTTTATTAATATTAGCGACTAAAGGACATGAACTGCAGCATTCGCCGGGGCCGCATTTATTATTGTTTACGGCCATTTTACAGCTAAGAGCCCGGCCGATCGTATTGTTGATAATGTATTTGAAATCCCTGCCGATTTTTTTGCGAATGGCATTGTTTACCCTGTTAACAATGAGCATTTCATCAACAAGCATTAAACCGACAGGTACAGCGTCGAAAATGGCTCCGAGACTTTTCCCTTTGCGTTCAATTATGAGGTTCAGTTTTTCTTCTGAAACTAAGTCCACCTTTAACCTCTTAACAAATTAATCATTCTTTGTCTACGATACTGGTTATTTTTTCAAGCAGTAAGGGATATTCAAAAGGTTTCGTAACATATTCAGTAACGCCAAGCGAACCTGCCAAAGCGATATTGTTAGATTCGCAAACGGCAGTAAGCATAATCACGGGAATAGACTTAAAGCGGTTATCCTGCCTCATTATTTCGAGCATCTGAAAACCTGACATAACAGGCATATTGCCGTCAAGCAGAATTAAATCCGGTACGAAGGATTCGAGCTTTTCAAGCGCAAGACTGCCGTTTGAGGCGGTCTCTACCTTGAATTTATTCCATTCGAGCCGAGCCTTAATTGTGCTGACAAGGTCCGGTTCGTCATCCACCACAAGTATTGTCGCAGTTTTTCTCTTAGTTTTAAACAAACCAAGCATAGTACTTCCCTTATAAAAGACATCATTTATCTTTTCGTCCATTTCTTGCTTCCTTTTGAGTAGAAAATCCAGAAAATTCATAAGCCGGAGATTATTCGTCAGGACTTATTTTTATCGGTCTTTAATAAAAATCAAAAGACATTTAAGTTAAGCAGTCAATGAGTTTTGACGATTTTGGGAAAGCGCAGACAATGTATTTACTTAAACTGACCGACTCATCGGTTGAGATTGCCACGGCTGTCTGCGGACAGCCTCGCAATGACATACAAACGACATTTTTGTCATTGCGAGGAGTCCCGTTTCGGGACGACAAAGCAATCTCAAACCATAAATTATAATGTGTG
>MWCF01000083.1 GCA_002069855.1 Elusimicrobia bacterium ADurb.Bin231
CCTTCAATAAACGTACAGATACAATTAAATTCATCGTCCAACACCGCAATATCCGCCATTTTTCCGACCTCAATAGATCCAATTATCTTATCATATCCAATAACTCTGGCAGGGTTTGTGGATGTAAACTTTGACGCCGTAACAATATCAAAGCCGCACACTTCAACAAGATTACGTAACGCTTTATTCATGGTTAAGATACTCCCCATAACAGTTCCATCCGGCACTAATCTGGCAACAGCATCACGAGTTGTATATTTTCGGCCGTCAGGCAAGATGTATTCCCCTGGATTTAGACCTGTACCTGGCATACAGTCTGTGATTGCAACGAAACGATCCGGGCCAAGCAATTTAGCAGCTAATTTAATAAATTCCGGTAACACATGAAACATGTCACATATAACCTCACAAGTCAAATTGTCTGATGCAAGAATCGCATCAATAAGTCCCGGCTTCCACCGCCAACCATCAATAAGATTGGTACGCTCAAAAGCGTTAAATAAATGACATACATGCGACAGACCAACAGCTTGGGCCGCTTCCAATTCTCTGTCTGTTGCATTCGAATGACCAAGCGAAACAACTATATGGTGAGAGCAAAGATATTTGATTACATCTACACTTCCCGCCAGTTCCGGAGAGATTACCATTATTTTCAGCATATTGCCAAGACAATCTAAATATTGCCGGCATTCATCCAAATTTACAGGTCGCAAATAATCCGCATTCATCCCAGCTTTACGTTCAGGATTGATGAAAGGCCCTTCAAAATGCACTCCCGGAATTCGAGCAGCATTTTCCCCCTTTTCCTGTCTGGCAGCTATTGCATTATATCCGAATTCACAATATTTTTCAGCCGACAGGCAGAATGCTGTAGGAAGCACACTTGTTGTGCCGTAAGACGGTTCAATTTGAGCAACTTTTATTATATCTTTGGCGTTTGCCATTCCAAACTCGTGCAAACCATGCATGTGAACATCAATAAAACCGGGTAGTATCCACGCATCTCCAAAATCATAAAATTCTCCTTCACTCTTTTTATCATCAGCAATACTTATTATACGGCCATTTGAAACTGCGATGGTCTCTTTGCATATAGCGGAGGGCGTTACTATATTTCCACGTATTTTTATCATGATTTGTACCTCTATGTTTTTACGCTAAAAAATACAGATAATATATTATAAAAATCAGTGTATGTCGTCAGCAAGAATGGCACAAAAAAAGCTTATTTTTAAAAGAGTTTTTCGGCTCCACTACACTCATCCTACTATTAAATTTTTTTCCTTCAACCATTGTTTATGTTTTAATTCAGCTCGGTGTTTTATTATCTCTTCACATCTGCCATAATACAAATCGTCTGGCGTTACATTGCCAATCGACTCATAATAGCTGTATCCAGTTCCGAATATTCAACTATAGGAAAAAGAGTCAAACTTGCTTTCAAGCCATTTGAACTGATTACTATTAGATATAATCATAAGAATCATCAGATTAGACATGTGAACCTTTGTGAAGAAAATTTATAAGTTATAGTTGTCAATATTTCAAAAGCGGCAGTGATAGACAGAAACGCAAGGCGATTAACCTTATTGCAAATGTTATAATCATCGAAAGAATAATTTCAAAAGTTTGATTACAGACAAATTGCTGAACGGCGATATAAGCAACCGCTCCGCAAAAAGATGCAGTTGCATAAACTTCCCTTCTCAATATCAGCGGCACCTGGCTCGTCAGAAGGTCTCTAATAATGCCGCCAGTTACTCCGGTAATTACTCCCATAAGTACAGCAATCAAATAAGAATTTCCCATTGAAATACTTTTTTGAAGACCAATAACCGTGAATACCGCTAACCCGAACGCATCTAGAATTAGAAGAAGTTTTGATAATTGGACAAAAAAAGCGGCTCCCCAAAAGGTTATAATCGAAAACAGAAAAACAATTAAAATATACCCAACATCATTAACCCAAAACACAGGAGTGCTTCCAAGAATAACATCCCTGAATGTTCCGCCGCCAAGTGCAGTAACAAATCCCAACACTATACATCCGAATAAGTCAAATCGTTTGTTCTTTGCAGCTAAAACGCCGGTTATTGCAAAAACGGCTGTTCCAAATAAATCAAGAAGATGCAGCATAAATTCTTTGTTGTTAGATCTCTAACTTATTTATTCTCGATACCGCACTATCATAAATGCCTCTACTTGTCCGCTGCCAGCGTTTTTAATCGAATGAGATACATCGGCACGGTAATGAATGGAATCTCCTTTATTTATTATTACTTTCTGATTTGAGCTGATTACCTCCAATTTTCCTTTAGACAAATATAAAACCTCTTCTGTGCCGGAAAAATGTCCTTCGCTTATCAATTGGCCATTTGGCTCTAAGATTATTCTATAAAGTTCGATATCTTTTTCCAGTTCAAGTGGGCTTAAAGTCCTTATTTTACACAAATCATCCGACCTGAATGTATACACCTCGTCATCTGCGTGAATTATACGAATCACATTTCGCTTTTCTTCGACATTAAGAAGTTCAGAAACAGATACACCCAATGATTGGCTTACTTTTATTACAACCGCAACAGTAGGGTTTACTTTTCCTTGCTCTATTTGACTAAGCATTGCCTTAGAAACACCTGTCATTCTTGACAGTTGTTCCAATGTAAGTTTTTTTTGGCTTCTTACATTTTTTAAAGTTTTTCCTAAATTTTCCAACGGTTCTCGTAAATTTTTTGTTTTCATATTGACACTAAACATATTTCCAATATAATGAATTTTAATATATTAAACATATATCAATATATCATACTTTAAAAAAATAACAAGTATAAATTTGAAAGAGTTAAAAATGAAAGCATTAGTTAAATCGAAGTCGGAAATAGGACTTTGGCTTCATGATGTTCCTGTTCCCAAAATTGGCATAAATGATGTCCTTGTAAAGATTCTTAAAACAAGCATTTGCGGCACAGATGTCCATATATGGAATTGGGACAGCTGGGCACAAAAAACTATTCCTGTTCCCATGACCATCGGACATGAATTTGTGGGCATAATTGAAGATTTCGGCACAAATGTGCATGATTTCAAAAAAGGTGACTTAGTTAGCGGCGAAGGACATGTTGTCTG
>MWCF01000084.1 GCA_002069855.1 Elusimicrobia bacterium ADurb.Bin231
CTTTTCTTCGTTTTCCTTGCAGTTTTGACGTTATTTTCTATGCCCTATTATACCTTTTCTTCGTCTTTATTTCAATAAACTTTGGCTTTTCTCAGTGAACCCCAAAATATGAACCTGGAGTTTCGCAATATAAAAAAATGACACCGGAATTAAGTGCCGACTGTCCCTTATCCGCCATCATATCAACCCGCATATATTTTATACCAGATATATCAGAAGTAAGTTTTTGAATAACGCTTTCCACAAGACCCGCAAGTTCGTTATCTCCGACAACAACAAAATTTTTTTTGCCAAGGCGAACAAGCGCGACTATTTCATCATTAATTGCCTCACGGATCTTTTTTAATAATTGCACTGTTTTTAGCGTATAATTGTAAGATTTTTTTGCTTTCTCGGCAAATCCTCGTGGAGTAATGATATACTGAATTTTTTTGCAATTCAATTGGACAACTTTCAGATAACCCATTTTGATAAGACGTTTTATAATAAGATTTGTAAGCCCTAGCGAAATTCCCAATTTTTTGGCGATATTTCTCTGGTTGGATTGATAATTGACAGACAACTCGTTTATAACGGCAAATTCTTTTTCTGATATAGAAGTATTCATAAGTGTTCAAATTTTGAACATTATATAATAATGAGGCATCTTTGTCAAGAAAATTTTAATCTCTGGCAAGAGCGGCGCAATATATTTTACCGGCGCCGGAGTTTTTCAACTGGCGAGCGCATTCCTCAAAAGTTGTGCATGTGGTGGTAACATCATCTACAATAACAATATTCTTTTTCTTAAACGCCTCCGGAGACTTTATCCGGAAGGCATCTTTGAGATTAAGTATTCTTTCGTTTCTGGAAAGTTTAAACTGCGGTTTGGTGTCTCTTATTCTGATAAGATTATTTTTCACAACAGGTTTATTCAATTTTTTTCCTATTACCTCAGCCATCAGGTTAGACTGATTATAACCTCGGGAAAATTCTCTTTTTTTGCTTAAAGGAACTGCCACAAGCAGGTCAAATCCCTGAACACCTATATTTTTTTCAACTATTTCCAAAAGCAGATCGCCGAGAGAATATTTAAGACAATCCATCTCCTTAAATTTTAATATAAGATCCCTCAATATGCCGGAATATTTTCCCACAGCGACGATTTTTTCAAAATGAAAAGACGCTTTTTTACATTGCCAGCAATGAGCGCCGCCATCCGGAAGAGGCTGTGAACAAATCGCGCAGCTTAGACCTTCGATTCGTTCAATCCCGGTAAGGCAATCTCTGCATACGCATGCGTACACATCGTCGGTATCTTTTCCGCAAATCACACAAACATTCGGAAGCAAAAAGTGAAGACAAAAATCTATAACCTTTTTTATCGTCACGCTTTTATAATTTTCACACCTTTTCCTTTTACGGCGTTTCTTGTGTCTATTATAATCCTGGAATGTTTCAATATAAAATTGTAGTCATATACGGAATGGTCTGTGGATATTAAAACAGCATCGCAGGAACCGAGAAATCCGGCTGAAAGCGTTATGGATTTTTTATTCAATTTATGCCGACGCATAGAGGGAATTTTTGGTATATACGGATCATTATAAAAAACATTAGCGCCTTTCTGCTCTAAAATTTTTATAAGTTCCAGCGACGGTGATTCTCTTATATCGTCGGAATCTTTTTTATAAGCCATACCGAGTATAAGAATTTTAGCGTTTTTTACGGACAGGCCTTTCAGATTCAAAGCGTTTTGCAGTTTTTCAACGACATATTCCGGCATCCTTGTGTTTATTTCTCCGGCAAGTTCTATAAATTTTGTCTGTGAATTATACTGCCTGGCTTTCCACGAAAGATAAAACGGATCTATCGGTATGCAATGCCCTCCCCAGCCCGGCCCCGGATAAAACGGCATAAATCCGAAAGGTTTTGTTTTACTTGCCTCAATCACTTCCCATATATCAAATCCCATTTTATCAAAAAGTATTTTTAATTCGTTAACTAATGCGATATTGACTGCGCGAAAAGTGTTTTCAAGCATTTTAGTGGATTCAGCCACTTTCGCGGAAGAAACCTTTACGACCTTGTCTATCACACTCCCGTAGAGGAGCGCGGCCACTTCCGTAGAATATTTATCTATCCCTCCGACCACTTTCGGAATTGTTTTTGTTGTAAAATTTTTATTTCCCGGATCTTCCCTCTCAGGAGAAAACGCAAGATAAAAATCTCTACCTGCTTTATACCCGCTTTCTTCAAGTATGGGTTTAACAACTTCGTCGGTAGTCCCGGGATAAGTGGTACTCTCTAAAACAACCAAACTGCCTTTTTTCAGATGTTTGGAGATTATGCGCGCTGTATTCACCACAAAGCTCATATCCGGTTCTTTCATCTGCGTAAGAGGCGTAGGCACGCAAATTATCACGCAATCTGTTTTTTCAAGCAAAATAAAATTTGAAGTAGGCAAAAAATTTTTGAGACTTTTAATATCTTTCGACGGTATATGTTTTATATAACTTGTGCCGTTTTTTAAAGCATTCACCTTTTTTTCGTCAACGTCAAATCCGAAAGTTTTAAACCCTCCGCGAGAAAATTCCATAGCAAGAGGCAGACCGACATATCCCAGCCCTATAATTCCGACCACCGATTTTCTTTTAAGTATATTATCTTTTAAATTCATCGTTTCTTTCCTTAAAATATGCCGTATTATTATTTAACACGCATACTTTTTCAGGCCTTCGAAAAAAATCCTATTAAACCTTTCCCTTAAACCAGGAAATTGTCTTTTCAAGTCCTTCTTCAATAGAAACTTTCGGAGTCCATTTAAGATATTTTTTTGCTCTTGAAATATTCGGTTGCCGCACTTTGGGATCATCAACCGGAAGTTTTTCAAAAATTATTTTACTTTTCGAACCTGTAAGGCGGATAATAATTTTGGCGAATTGAAGAATGGAATATTCCATAGGATTTCCTATGTTGACAGGATCATTAATCGGAGACATCAAAAGCCGCGAAATCCCGTCCACAAGATCCCACACATAACAAAAACTTCTCGTCTGTTTTCCATTCCCGAAAACTGTAATCGGTTTTCCTTTCAGCGCCTGATAAACGAAACTCGGAACTACCCTTCCGTCGTTTAAACGCATTCTGTCTCCGTAGGTATTGAAAATGCGAACTATTTTTGTGTCTATTTTATGAATTCTGTGATATGCCATGGTTATGGCTTCTGCAAATCTTTTTGCTTCATCATACACGCCCCGCGGCCCTATTGGATTCACATTGCCCCAGTAGCTTTCCTTTTGAGGATGCACAAGAGGATCTCCGTATATTTCCGACGTAGAAGCCAATAAAAATTTAGATTTTTTGGCCTTCGCAAGCCCCAAAGCATTATGTGTCCCCAATGAACCCACCTTTAGGGTTTGAATAGGCAGTTTTATATAATCAATAGGAGAAGCAGGGGAAGCAAAATGCAAAATAGCATCGACGCTTCCATCTATTTTTATAAATTTTGTAACATCATGCTTGATGAATTTAAATCTTTTCTCTTTTTTCAGATGGGCAATATTCGACGCAGATCCCGTCAGTAAATTATCCACGCATACAACATAATCTCCATTCTTCAAAAACTTTTCGCACAAGTGACAACCGATAAAGCCCGCGCCGCCGGTAATAACTATTCTCATAATCACCTTCCAATGCTTTTATAGACAAAACCTAAAGATTTAATTTTCTCGGGATCAAAAACATTTCTCCCGTCTATTATTATCGGATGTTTCAATAGTTTTTTAACCTTTGAAAGATCCATGTTTTTCACATCCTCCCATTCTGTAAGTATCGCCAGGCAATCTGCGCCTTTCACAGTTTCATAGGGAGTCCGGCAATAAGTCACATTCTTTAGAATTTCTTTCGCTCTCTCTTGCGCTTTCGGATCATATGCCTTTATTTTGGCACCGGCTTGCTGAAGTTCGGAAATAATGGTTATGGAAGGCGCAAACCGCATATCATCCGTGTTGGGTTTAAACGCCAACCCGAGAATCGCCACTGTCTTTCCTTTGAGATTCCAGAGGGCGTCTTCTATCTTTTTCACAAAAGTTTTCTTTTGATTCTCGTTAATTGTTTTCACGGACTTCAGCAAATCAAAATTATATCCCAACTGCTTGGATATCCATAAAAAGGCCTCCAGATCTTTCGGGAAACAAAAGCCTCCGAAGCCGATGCCCGCATTAAGGAACGCCCTGCCGATGCGCTTATCAAGCCCCATTCCTTCCGCTACCTTTTCGACATCCGCGCCGCACAATTCGCAAATATTTGCAACCGCGTTTATAAATGAAATTTTAGTGGCAAGAAAGGAATTTGAAGCGTGTTTTATCAATTCCGCGCTTTTAATATCTGTAACCAAAATTGTCGATTTGAGAGGTTTATAAACCTGTTTTAAAATATTCTCCGCTTTTTTTGAAGAAACTCCGATTACCAGCCGGTCGGGATGCATAGTGTCGTGAACCGCAGTGCCCTCCCGCAGGAACTCGGGATTAGAAGCCACGTCAAATGGAACGTCTTTCTTTAGATTTCTCTTGATCGTTGTCTCAACCCTTTTACCTGTTTCAACGGGAACCGTGGATTTATCCACTATCAATTTGTAGGAATCCATGTTGTTTGCTATGGCTGTAGCGACGTCTTCTATATACGATAGATCCGCAGAACCGTCTTCACGGGGAGGCGTGCCGACACAAATAAAAATAACCTCGGTTTTTTTCACTACTTCCTTGATGCTGGATGTGAAAAACAACCTTTTTTTTCTGACATTTCGTTTAAGTATTTCTTCAAGATCCGGCTCATATATGGGAATTTTGCCTTTTTTGAGCATATTGATTTTTTTTATGTCATTATCCACACAAAACACAGTATGCCCGACATCGCTCAAACACACCCCTGTTGTAAGTCCAACATATCCGGTACCTATAATCGCTAAATTCATGCCTCCTCCAAATGTATTATTGTATTTATGTATCGTCAATCCGACGCTCTGATGAATCAATTTTTCCCGCTATAACCTGAAACATTCAACTGATGCGACTGTATCTGCTGCTCTTCAACTGCTTTCTGAAATTTGGGATTAAATTTAATATCTTCTATATTAACCGCGTTAAGAGCGATATGAGAGGATGAAAGTATCACGGTAAGAGAATCCTCTATGGTTTTCTTTATCACATCCCTGTTCTCCATTATATTTTCTATATTATATTTGGCTATGGAAGTTTTTATCTCGTTTCTAACGGCTGGAGTTATTACTACTTCTTCGTAATCCCTGCCAATTTTGCTGAAAAGATTGACGGCGTAGACAGAATCAACATTATAGTTCACGGATACTTTCAAATTGACCTGCTGCATATCCCTGGAATATGTTTCTTCGTCATAGGTAATCTTTTGAATCTTTCCGTCAATCCTCTCAATCCTGTGTGCCACAGGCAATTTCAAATGCCAGCCGCTTGAATACACCTTCGCGGAACCGGTAAACAAATTGTATTTTATTCCTATTTCACCGGGCGGCACGGAGAACCATGAAGTTATCAAAAAAAAGACACAAACTAAAGAAATAATTACTATCATAACTATACGACGTAATTTCATTAAAATTGCGCAGGCTGCCTGCCACATAATCTATATCTCCTATTTGGATAATTTTTTTCTCCAGTAATTCAATAAATCTTCAAGTGTTTTTTCAAAAGGAATTTCCGGTTTCCAGCCGGTTTGTTTCGAAAATTTAGTGTTGTCTCCGAGTAATATTTGAACATCCGAAGGTCTCATCCGTGCAGGATCCTGTTTAACTTCAACCCTGGTTTTAGACAGACCTATCAAATAATCAAGCATATCTCCTATGCGCCAGTCGCGGCCGGAACAAATATTATACACTTCTCCGGCGACGCATTTTTCAGTTGAAAGCCAGTACGCTCTGACTATGTCTCGCACGTCTGTATAATCGCGGCGCGCTTCTAAATTACCCACATATATCACTGCAGATTTGATTCCTTTTTCGATCTCTGCAATCTGTTTGGCAAAGTTGCTTGTTACAAAGACATCCCCGCGACGAGGGCCTTCATGATTGAACGCGCGAGTCCTGACTATATTTAATTTATAGGATTCGTGATACTGATACCCGAGAAGATCCTGGGCAACTTTCGAAACACCGTAAGGAGAAAGAGGCCTTAAGGGATTCGTCTCTTTGATCGGAACTTCGTTTTCCAGAACCATCCCATATTCTTCAGAGGAACAGGCAAGCTGGATCCACGGATTTATTCCAAGATCCCTGACTGCCTCGAATATATTCAATTGGCCTATAATATTTGTTGTTAATGTTTCCTGCGGGGCATGCCAAGAAGTGGGCACAAAACTCTGCGCAGCGAGATGAAATATCTTTTCCGGCCTTACCTTGCTTATAACATTTTTAACGGAATGAAAATCTTTTATATCACATTCATGAAGAGTAATCTTTTCCTGAAAATCTTCTATATTTTCTGTCCTGCTGCGCCAACGCTCTATACCATGCACCTCTACCCCTTTTGAGAGCAGAAATTCCGCCAAATGACTCCCCACAAAACCCGTAATGCCAGTAATCAATACTTTCATCTTTATTGCCCCTCCTTGTTATTTGAAAATATTTTAATATTTTTTGTTTTACTTTTCTCCAAAAAATCATAGAACTTTCAAATATGAACTCTATGTAGATAAATAATTATATAATAAAATGCAAAAAAATCAAGTGCAGGAGTCGACTCGGAAAATCAAATCAAAATGCAACATTTGCGTTAGATTATTGAGTCTGAATCATTTGATACGGAAAATAACTATTTGAAAGGATTTTTTAATCGGTTATTTTTCAATCTATTTCGACACAACTCTTATTACTGAAAGCCTGTCCATAAAAGATCCTCTTCTTGTCTCCGAACCTAAGAATAAATCCGTAACCGCCACTTTGTTTATTATTCTGACTATATCCTCGGAACCAATTCGTTGAGTGTATGCCCATATATTATGCACTGCGTATGGCCTGCCGTCAATAAATCCTATGAACAGCATTATATGCCCGGGAAAATATAACGTAGTTATTCCGCTTTTGCCCTCTTTTTCCAAAAACTCCAGTTTTTCCGCGATTCCGGATTTGGAACCAAATCTTTTTCCTATACCTCCAACATGCGACTGGGAATAGGAATTTCTCGGCATACTGATTCCCATACAGGCAAAAACAGATTGAATGAACCGCGAACAATCCTGTTCTCCATACATACCGCCCCAGCCATACGGAGAATTCAGCATCTTAAACGCCTGTTCTAACATATTTCGTTTTGTATAGACAAGATACCCGAAATTCACATCACTTCTTTTAATATAACATTTTTTTGCCAAAAATTTCCCTTCAGCGGCAGACGCGGGAATAAGAACACTCACAACATCTTGTTTCTTATCATATTCTGACAAAGGCAATTTTACTCCCATACGCACATACCCGTAGTGCTCAGTCATGGAAAGATTTTCATAAATGTCTGCTTTGGGAGAAACTACAACAGCAAAATCTGCTTTTCCGCAATACGACGCCAAATCCTCGTAATCGCACAGAACGACATCTGAAGCCGCAACCCATCCGGAACTAAGAGACGTACGGATATAATACCATTTTCCGTCCAGAGATTCATGTATCAAAAGAACCGGAGTGCCTATGTCCATAGCGCTGTTTTGCAGAACATCGAAATTAGATATGCCTTTTTTAGAATACAAACCGGTTGTTACGGGGAGCAATCTTTGGTCGGAAAAACGAATAATAAATCCGTATCTTGAAGAAATTTCATTCGGGATTTCGGTGAGATTCATCAAATTCAATATCTTTATAAAAAACTTTTTATCTGCGCGATCGCCTGAATCCAAATGATATTTTCTTTTAGAAATGTTTTTAAAAGTTCCTATTAATTCTTTTTTGACTGATACGCCGTTATAAACACGCGGCAATTTAAGGACATCGGAAATCACCTTTAATTCCGTCTCATTACTCAGGTTAAAAGAATCTATCTCTTTTTTCGAAAGTATAATCTTGTCCGGCTCGGTGCTCTTAGAAATCCAGAATCCGGCGGTTTTCATTTCTCTGGAAGTGTTTGGAAGTTCGACTGAAGAGGGATAATAATGGTATTTTTTCTCCGGCGTGCGGCACCCTGAAATAAAAGCAAATATCAGTATTGTGAAAATCAAGGGGATTTCTTTTTTCATAACGATTCACGAAAATTTGCTAAAAGAAGTAATAATAACAGACAATTTTAAATGAATAAGAAATTGTTGGAATTTAGATTTTTCTTTTCATAGCGCAAAATTCGCCGCACATGGAACAAACATCTTTGGGCTTGGCTGAAAATCTTTTGTCAAACTCAAGCGGATTAATAGAAATCTGGCGCTGCTTCTTCCAGTTAAATTCTTTTCTGCCGCGGGAAATATCGTAATCTCTTTTCAAACTTGTTTTTCTGCCGCGCGCTATATCTGCGGAATGCGCTGCTATTTTTGAAGCTATAACACCGTTCTCCACATCCTTGGCATCCGGAAGAGAAAGATGTTCCGCAGGAGTGACATAACACAAAAAATCAGCGCCATAATATCCCGCGAGCGCTCCTCCGATCGCGCCTGTAATATGATCATAGCCGGGAGCTATATCCGTGGTCAAAGGACCTAGCACGTAAAACGGGGCGCCTTTGCAGTATTTTTTTTCAAGTTCTATATTTTTTCTTATATTATTAATCGGCACATGACCGGGCCCTTCTATCATCGTCTGAACATAATGTTTCAGCGCGTATTTATGCAACAATCCCAGTGTTTTCAATTCCTGTATCTGAGCTGCATCCGTATTGTCATGTATACACCCGGGCCGCAATCCGTCTCCTAATGAAATAACGGCGTCATATTTGCCGCACAATTTAACTATTGTATCGTAATTTTCATATAAAGGATTTTCTTTTTTATTTTTAGACATCCATTCCGCAAGAAAGGAACCTCCTCTGCTAACTATGCCTACAAGCCGTTTTTTCTTTTTTAAAATCTCCAGTGCCTTATATGTAAGCCCGCAGTGTATTGTCACAAAATCCACTCCGGAATCCAAATGCTTTTCTATTTCCTCAAGCATCTCCGTAGCAGTTGCTTCAACAAATTTTTTCCCGCGGCGATTAAGAGAGCATATTAAACCATAGATAGGAACCGTGCCTACAGGAACCACGGATTTCTTCATAACGGATTTTCTTATGGCGTCGATATCTCCGCCGGTGGACAAATCCATTATCGCGTCTGTTCCGCATCTAATAGCTATATCAAGTTTCCTTTTTTCTTCTGACAAATCGCAATTGAGAGGAGAAGTACCTATGTTGGCATTCACCTTGATTGACAATCCTTTGCCGACTCCGACTGTGCGGAAACCCGGGACAACAGGTCTGGAAGTGTTTTTAAGAATTACTGCGGTCCCAGAGGCTATACCGGACATAATTTCTGTAACTGAACAGCCCTCGCTTTTAGCTACCTCTCTCATCTCTTTTGTCTGCAGTTTTTTTACAGCGCTTTCTATTTGACGCATAATTTGAAATTACCTCTTTCTCTATATCGTATATTTTGAATCTGATTTTCTTGAATCTATATCCAGCGGTATCGGAAAAGACTTTTGAAAATTCTTCCAGAGTCCTGAGTGATTCCTCAACTCTTTTGACATTTGAAAGAAAAACGGACAGCGCAGTTTTCCGGCAAGATTCTTTCGAATCGCGAAAAACGTCATTATGGCTGTTTCGATTCATAATAATTTTCGGATACGCTTTTCTTGATATAATGTCCAACCCGTGCCGCAAGTTTTTTATTTTTACAGCGACATCCGCGTCATTCATAACGAACCTGACAAAATCCTCTATAACTCTAATGCCTTCGCGGGAACGGTTAAGATTGGCATCAATTATTCTATAAACCTCATTATTATTTTTCATAGGATTTCTTAGGAAGCGCAAGATTGATTAATATGTTACAGTTTTTTAATCTTTTCTATCAAGCCGGTGGTGGACCGGCCCGAAACGAGAGGAATTCTTACTACCCGTCCAGAAAACTCCGCGCCGATTATTTTACCGTTTTTCCAATCCGAGCCTTTAACCAAAACATCCGGTTTTATATTTTTAATCAGTTCATACGGCGTCAAAGACGAAAAAACAACCACATAATCCACAAAGGATATTGATGATAAAATCGCAGCCCTATCTTTTTCCGGTACAACAGGTCTTTCACTGCCTTTTATCCGTTTTATTGAAGAATCCGAATTAAGTCCTACTATTAACACATCTCCAAGGGACTTTGCTTTTTTAAGTATTTTTATATGCCCTATATGGAGAATATCGAAACACCCGTTAGTAAAAACAATTTCCTTTCCGGAATCTTTGATCCCTGCGGCAATTTGTTTTATCTTTGCTATGGATTTTATTTTAGAACAATTCATCTTCAATGAGTTTACAAATTATGTGTCCGACTGTTATATGAACTTCCTGAATCCTTGCGGTTATATCGGAAGGCGCTTTAAAAATAATATCGCAAAAACCTTCCATCTCACCGCTGGAAATCCCTGTAAAACCGACCACTGTAATTCCGCGGCTTTTGGCATATTCAGCGGCAGCTATAATATTTTTGGAATTTCCGCTTGTGGAAAACACAGCAAGCACGTCCTGCTGTTTAGCGCAGGACTCAACCTGCCTTCTAAACACACCGTTAAAATCATAATCATTAGATATGGCTGTAAGAAGAGATGTGTTTGTCGTTAAAGCTACGGCATCAAATGGTTTCCGGTCTTTTTCAAAACGGCAGACGAGCTCAGTAACGAGATGCTGGCAATCCGCAGCGGATCCGCCATTGCCGGCAAAAATCAATTTTCCGCCGCGCTTATAGCAATTAATAAATTCTTGCGCTATACTTTCTATAATGCCGGAAATTTTTTTTGTTTCTATTTTTGCGGCAGCGCTTTCGTCCAATATTTTCAATATTCTGTTTTTCATTTTAAAAATCCGTTCAAAAAAATTTATTCTATAACGAAAAACCGGGGGTGTTTAACTGGTGATTCCTTGCTGTTTACGCCTATTGATTTGTTTGGCACCACTAAATCAATCCAATGGCGAGGTGTCATTTCACAACATATATCCGTTTGGTTATGAAATTAGTGTACACTTCGCCTTTTTTATAATACTCGTTGGCTATAACACGCTTATGAAACGGTATGGTCGTCTTTATTCCTGATATTTCGAATTCAAACAACGCGCGCTGCATACGCGCTATCGCCTTCTCCCGCGATACATCTGAAACAAGCAATTTTGCTATCAAACTGTCATACGTAGGAGGCACTGTATAACCCGGATATATGTGTGTATCAACTCTAGTGCCGGGTCCCCCGGGAAGTATTACTGATTCTATTTTGCCGGGACACGGAATAAAATCCTTCTCCGGATCTTCCGCATTAATCCGGCACTCTATAACATTACCCTTAATCGGTATATCTCCGTAACCATACCCGAGAGATTCTCCGAACGCAAGCCGGATCTGTTCCCGCACCAAATCTATGCCTGAAACGATTTCAGTGACAGGATGTTCCACTTGAATTCTCGTGTTCATTTCCATAAAATAGAAATTACCTTTTTTATCAAGCAGAAATTCCAGCGTGCCAGCTGTAACATATTTTACCGCTTTTGCCGCAAGCCGGGCGTAATGTCCCATTTTTTTTCTTAATTTATCCGGAATTAAAGAAGGAGATTCCTCGATAAGTTTCTGATGTCTGCGCTGAATGGAACAGTCCCGTTCAGGGAAAGAAACGACATTGCCTTTTTCATCTCCGAGAATCTGAAATTCTATGTGTTTAGGTTCTTCAATATATTTTTCAAGATAAACATCCGAATTGCCAAAAGATATCTTCGCCTCGGATTGCGCCGTTATTATAGCGTTTTTCAAACTGTCTTCTGATTGAACTATCCTCATACCCTTGCCGCCGCCGCCTGCAGACGCCTTAACTATCACAGGATACCCGATCTTTTTTGCGATTTTAAAAAGTTTCGGATCGTCGGCGCTAACGCATTCGTCTGTTCCCGGCAAGACAGGAACACCAGCTTTTTTCATAGTTTTTTTTGCTTCGGATTTGTTGCCCATTAATTCTATAACGGTTTTTGAAGGCCCTATAAATTTTATATTGCATGATTCGCAAACATCGGCAAAATAGGTATTCTCGGCAAGGAATCCGTAACCAGGATGAATGGCATCAGCACTGGTAATTTCAGCGGCGGAAATGATGTTGGCAATATTCAAATAACTGTCCGCTGGCGATGCCGGTCCTATGCATACCGACTCATCGGCAAGTTTAACATGCAAGCAATTGCGGTCTATATCTGAATGCACGGCAACTGTTCTTATTCCCATTTCGCGGCATGCTCTTATAATCCGTACAGCAATCTCTCCGCGATTAGCAATCAGTATTTTTTTAAACATTTTCAGCTACCCTCGCTTTTCGCCTGAGATTCAACCTCAAAAATCGGCTGGCCGTATTCCACAGGCTGAGCGTCTTGTATTAGGACTTTAACAATCTTGCCGGACATCGGAGAATCTATTTCTTTAATAATGCGCATCGCCTCTATTATGCCGACCTTTTGACCTTCAGACACAAAATCGCCCTCTTTAACAAGCGGGGTGTCAGAAGCAGGCAGATTCCTGTAAAAAGTTCCGACCATCGGAGAATGTATGTGAAGAATTTTTCCGTAAGGCATGTCAACGAGAGGAACTGCGGATTTTTCCTGAGAGAAAGAGGATTTCTCAGGCGCAGGTGCTGTGTTTAGAGGCGCACAGGCCACGCTTCTTTTAAAACCGGCACGCTCATCTCCGTTACTTATTGATATTTCTTCTATATCAGTGTCCCGAACCGCTTCCAACAACGCTTTTATTTTTTCTATTTTCATATTTAACAGACAAAAAACTCACGCCCTATACACTTTATCATTTCCAGAATTTATTTGGATATTCTTTCAATATATTCGCCGCTGGACGTATCCACCCTTATAAGGTCTCCTTCTTTAATGAAAAGAGGCACCTGTACCTCTATACCGGTTTCAAGAACCGCAGGTTTAACAAGATTGGAAACAGAATCGCCTCTGATCCCGGGAACCGTGGATGTCACGGACAAAGCAACATTGGAAGGAAGGTCTATAGTCAAGAACTTTCCGTCGATATAAAGAGCGTCCACTTCTATTTCAGGTTTAAGAAACCTTACCGCTTCCCCAAGTTTAGATTTAGACATTGAAATCTGTTCATAAGTCGCCATATCCATAAAAAAATAATCATCCCCGGAATTGTAAAGAAACTGCTTTTTTTCTCTGGTAACTGAAACACTTTCAAATTTTTCGCCCGACTTAAAAGTTCTTTCAGTAATTGAACCGGTTTCGAGATTTTTTAATTTTACCCGCATAATAGCGCCGCCCTTGCCCGGTTTATGATGCTGGAACCACACAATCTGGCAGGGTTGCCCGTCAACCTTTAAATTTACTCCGTTTCTAAAATCAGAAGTTGAAATCATCTGTTAACACCTCACATCCTTTCTCAGTAACTATTACAGTATCCTCTATTCTCATGCCGAATTTATCCGGAAGATATATCCCGGGTTCCACGGCAAGCACCATCCCTTGTTTAAGCGATGCTGAACTTTTGGGAGATAAATACGGATACTCATGCACTTCCGTTCCCACTCCGTGTCCGAGAGAATGCAAAAAATATTTTTCGTACCCCGCTGCCTTTATAACTCCGCGCGCTACTGCGTCAAGATCTCTTGCCGCAACACCCGGTTTTATAGTACGAAGCGCTACGCTTCTGGCTTCGGATACTATATTATAAATTGTTTTATAATATTTTTTAATTTTACCTAATAAAAAGGTTCTTGTCAAGTCAGAACAATAACCGCGGTACATGCATCCTATGTCCAACACAACAATTTCGTTCGCTCCTATCTTCCTTTCCGAAACCTGATGGTGCGGATACGCGGAATTTTTTCCGGAAGCCGCTATTAAATCAAAAGCCGATTTCAACGCGCCGTTCCTCCTGAAAAAAAGTTCTATTTCGTCGGTAAGCTGTTTTTCCGTTATCCCATTTTTCAAAAGCGAAAAAGCAAATTTTGCGGCGCGCTTTGATATATCGCAGGAAATGCGGATTTGAGATATTTCGTAATCATCTTTTATAGACCTCAACTCTTCAATCAATCCCGGATTATATACAAGGTGCAATCCTTTGATTTTTTTAAGGTATCTGTATTTTTCTAAAACAAGTCCGGCGCCGTAACCAAGTTTTTTTAAATCGCTGGTGCTGACAAACTTATAAAAAGAATTTAATAATTCTATTTTCACCGCACTCCGGCCTGCCAAAAATTTCTTTGCCAGTGAAAGATTCATCCCTGAAACTCCAAGCAGAATATTTTTGCGAGTTATCAACAGCATTGAATTATCGTCTTTATATCCTGTAAGATAAAAAATATTCTGTTCGGAAGAGGTAAAATATCCGTCTAACCCGCGCGCCTTCATACTGCGGCGCATCTGTTTTATGCGTTCATCAAAATAAGCGTTTCTAAGAATCATATATTCCGTTTTTATTAATGTGTGTTCGCGACGGTAGCGAAACAATTCCGTTGGTAAATTATACCGTTTTTATTTCACAAGATCTATCGCGGCAAGAAGACCTAAAAGGTAGGAATTTATGCCAAAACCCGATATCTGGCCGGTAGCTGCTCCGGCAATCAATGACTTGCGGCGAAATTCTTCTCTCTTATAAATGTTGGAAATATGTACCTCTACAGTCGGAAGTCCTGTTGATGATATTGCGTCCCTGATAGCGACAGAAGTATGCGTGTATGCCGCGGGATTTATAACTATTGCGTCATATTTCCCAGGAGAACTGCCGATTATACTCACTATTTCCCCTTCCGAATTTGACTGCACTATATCAACAGAAACCTTTTTTGATTCGGCAAGCGCCTTTATCCTGCCGTTTATTTCATCCAACGACAAACTGCCGTAAACCTCCGGCTCCCTTTTGCCGAGCAGATTGAGATTCGGCCCGTGAATTATAAGAATTTTTTTCATTGTTTCACCTCTAAAAGAATATCTTTTATAAGATCCGAAGAAACTGTTCCCACCATTATTGTTTTTCCTATTCCGCCGTTCAGCAGAACGAATCTTACATTCCCGTCTTTTACCTTTTTATCGTAAATCAACCTTTCAATCACTTTATCTGTATTAAGAGAATGCCTTACAGGAAGACCGGCATCAATCAGCAAATTTTCAATACTTTCAACTATTTTTCCGTCAAGAAGTCCAAGTTTATTGGAAATTCGCGAAGCGCATACTATGCCTAAAGACACTGCCTCGCCATGCATATATTTTCTGTATTCAGTCACTGCCTCAATAGCATGTCCTATAGTATGCCCAAAATTGAGCACAGCTCTTATTCCCTGTTCCTTTTCATCTTTTTCAATTATACCTTTTTTAAATCTGCAGCATTCATAAACGACATGAGACACCGTCTCGGGTTCAAGTTCAATCACTTTTTTCAAATTGTTCAACAAAAAATCAAAAAATTCCGGATCTCCAATCAGCCCGCATTTTATAACCTCGGCAAGACCGCTGGCAAATTCTCTCTTCTTCAAAGTTTTAAGAACCGAGATATCTGTGTAAACAAGCAACGGCTGATGAAAACTACCTATAAGATTTTTGGATTCTTTGAGATTTACGCCTGTTTTTCCTCCAACGGAAGCATCAACCTGTGCAAGAAGAGTGGTTGGCATCTGAACATACTGTATTCCTCTCATAAAAGTGGCGGCAGCAAATCCGGAAATGTCTCCTACGACTCCTCCTCCGAGAGCCACTATTAAAGAATCTCTGTTAAGATTATTTTTCAAACATACATTGTAAAGATTTTCCACTGTGAACAGGGATTTGTGTTCTTCGCCTGCTGGTATTTCCGCTATCGCGGCGCTATAACCGGCATCAGTTAAACAATCAGACAGAGTTTTACCGTATAATTTTCCGACATTGCTGTCGGTAATAATTAAAATCTTAGATTCTATACCGCGATCTTTGAAAAAATTCCCGGCGTTTTTCACACAAGCGCCTATACAAATTTCATAAGAGTTTACAGGTAATTCTACTTTTAATATTTTCATAATCCGAGTAACTTTATTATTTTATCCGCAGCTTCGCAAGGGACCGTATTTGTGGTATCTACGGAAATATCACAATTTTCATAACAACTTTTGCGGGATTCGAACAATTTCACTATCTCTTCTCTTTTATTTGCGACATTTAACAAAGGTCTGTCGCTTTTGCCTGTCACGCGTTCCAAAATCTTGTCCACATCAGCATAAAGATTGACTATCTTTGCATTTTTCCGCAAATTGTCCATATTCTCTTTCCTGAGAACCATTCCGCCGCCTGTAGAGATAACGCAATTGTCCAAACCGGCGGATGACACAGCCACAGAACATTCCAGATCGCGAAAGTATTTTTCACCTTTTGAAGAAAAAATTTCACGAACAGACATCTTCTCTTTTTCTTCAATAATACAATCCGTATCAATATAATTCATATTTAATTTTTTGGCAAGGGCCATGCCTATTTCTGTTTTACCGGTTGCCATAAATCCAGTAAGCACTATATTCATATGCAAAATTTTATCAAAAACCGCTTGAATTGTCAACGGAATTTAAGTATAATTTTACATAGAATGTATTTTCCCGACGTTACTGCTTACCGCAGACAAAAATATTTTTATTATTAAAAGGTCTATTATGATTAAAGTTTTTTTAACTGATCTGGACAACACTCTTTCCGATTTTATGAGAATGAAACGCGCAGCAGTGGATACCGCTATTGACTTTATGGTAAACATCGGGCTAAAAGTTCCGCGTTCTGAAATGTATGACGAAATATTTAAAATCTACCGTGCCACCCACATAGAAAGTCAATCCGCGATAGAACAGGCGCTGCTTAATAAAACAGGCGGTGTCGACAGAAAACTTCTGGCTGCGGGAATTGTTGGGTATCAGCGCGGAAGAGATATGTCAACTTACACATATCCCCATGTAGAAATCACATTGAAGGAACTTCTTCGCATGGGATTAAAACTCGGTGTAATTTCAGACGCTCCCACAGAGCCCGCGTACAACAGGCTTGTGCGGCTGGGATTATTACCATGGTTCGACATAATAGTCACTTTCGACGATACAGGGAAAAGGAAACCCTCTCCGGAACCTTTTCAATTCGCTATAGAAAAACTCAAAGTAAAACCCGAAGAAATTTTGTACTGCGGGGATTGGCCCGAAAGAGATATTCCCGGTGCAAAGGCACTCGGCATTCACACGGTATTTGCAAGATGGGGAGAACATCCTGACGCTCTGCCCACAGGAGCGGAATTCGATTTGAAGGATATGTACGATATTGTGGCAGTTATAAAAAAACTGAACAAAAGTTACTGATTTGCAGGGAATCTATTATTGCCCATTGGTATGTCACCTGTACCCTGTTACCTGTCACTTGGCGACTGTTACCTCTTACTCTCTCTCTTTTCACCATTTTACGCCAAGCGATACGCGGTGCGTTGTATCGAATTCGCCAAACGGGACAAATGCATAATCAAGCGAATAACTTTTTATATTAACGCCAAGACCGGCACACAATCCGTCAGGACCGCCGAGGTCATTCCCGCCGGAGCGATATTTATAGCCCACACGCACCGGAACTATTCCTTTTATCGCATATTCGCTGCCAAGCCCAATTGACTCGCTGCCTTCAACAGATACATTCACATCGCATGCAGCAAACCAGTTATTCATTATCTTGTAACTCACACCGCACCTCAAATTCGTATCAAGTTCTGCGCCGGAGATTTTTGTGCCGATGTTCTGTATTGCGAGACCGAATTTTATGCTCTTGTTTGCCTTATATAACACTCCTGCGTCAACTGCCGCACCGCCGGAGGTATCATCGTCAAACTTCAGATATATCCCTTTTAGCCCTATTCCGACAGACATCTTGTCGGCCATCTCAAATGCATAAGCAACGGTTACAGCTGTATTGTAATTCATAAAATCATCTATCTTGTTGCCGTCGGCGCCGCGGCGGGTATCTTCTGTATACAATGTGTTTATCTCAACGCCGATATTACCTTTTTGATACGGTGCAGCAAACGAAATATTTCCATACCGTATCCCGCTGATATATTGTAAATGCGTGAATGATACTGCGCTGCCTTTTACCTGGGTCAACCCGCCGGGATTCCAGTAAACCGCATCCGTGTTATCGCTTACAGCGCAGTATGCCTCGCCAAGAGACACGGCACGCGCTCCTACTCCGACTCCAAGAAAATCAGCAGATGTATGCCCGCCGGAAGCGGAAAGAAAGGTTAAAAGTAAAAAGGAAAATGAAAAAAGGAAAATTAACGGCGCTAATTTATATCGGCAATTTCCCATCTGTAATCTTCCCTTTGCAATCTTACTTCTGTAATTGTTTCTCATAAATCCCCCTGTGAAATATTTTGTCATAAATGACGGCTAACGGAAATTCGTCTTAAAACTTCAACCTATCGCAATGCAGGAGTGAAGGGTTTGTTGAAGAAGCCCTCACGGAAGTCGCCTTAATACATTCAGGCGACTGAGCGCGGTGCGCGGCTTCTAAGCCGACGCTGTGCTGATGAGACAAATCCCGAGCGACTATTTTTTAACCACCGTAAACTTACCGTGCGATTTCTCTGCCGGGCTTTCACTCACAAACAAATATATGCCGTTGACTACTTCATCACCGTCTTCATTTTTGCCATCCCATTCAATTTCATTAAGCCCCTGGCTTTCGGTAAGCGTTTTTACCGGTTTACCGCTGACAGTAAATATTCGTATCTTCGTGTCATTCGGCACAACCCCGCTGCCGAAAAATTTCAACTTCTGACCGCTTTTAGGATTATACGGGTTTGGCTTGGTCAATACACAAGTTGCGGTTACAGAAACGGCTATCGTAGAATCCCCGCCATTGGATGTGATACTAATCGTACCGCTATATTGCCCTTTGGACTGGTCCAATATCGCATTATTTACTGTCACTGAAACTGTTTGGCTGTTTGCTGTAAAAGTTGACGGGCTGACCTGTATCCATGACTGACTGCTTTCGATAGCCCCGCTCAATGTGCCGCCGCCGGGGTTGGTTATTGTAAATGTCTGCGTTTTGCTCTCCCCTTTTTTTACTTTGCCGAAATCAAGTGAACTGGCTGAGACAGAAATTACAGATGGCTGGACAGGATTCGCAGGCGCAGTATATGTACCTGTAAAATCCTGATTGTCCTGATTGGCTGCCAAAGGACTGTAACTCTTGTTAGCCGGACTAAATGAATAATCCGTCTTGCTCGGCGTTACTGTGTAATTGCCAGAAGCAAGATTTGTGAACTCATAATATCCATTTGAGCCTGTAGTTACAAGCCCCTGACTTGCTCCTGTCAGATTCACAGTTACCCCGCTTATTGCCACCCCGCCACTGTCTTTAACATAGCCCTTGATGTAATAGGTAGGATTGGCAGCACCTGCTTTTAGCATCGATACGCCGCCGCCAGTCCCGAACCACTTATTGCCTGCGCTGTCTATTGCTATTGACTTGACATAATTATCAGCCAGGCCGCTTGCTGTGTTGTATGTCGTCCAAGTTGTGCCGTCAAATTTGGATACTCCGCCGCCATCTGTCCCGAACCATTTGTTGCCGCTATCGTCTATCGCTATTGAATTGACCCAATTATTAGTCAGACCGCTTGCTGTGTTGTATGTCGTCCAAGTTGTGCCGTCAAATTTGGATACTCCGCCGCCTTCAGTTGTAACCCATATGTTGACTGAACTGTCTATCGCGATTGAACCGACATAATTACTTACCAACCCGCTGTTTGATGTGTTATATGTTGTCCAGTTCGTGCCATCAAACTTTGAGACACCACAACTCCAAGTCCCGGACCACTTGTTACCTGAACTGTCTATTACGATTGACACGACAGGATTATTCGCCAGCCCGCTGGTAGATGTGCTATATGTTACCCAACTGGTACCGTCAAATTTGGACACGCCGCCATAAGTCCCAAACCACTTGTTCCCACTACTGTCTATCGCGATTGAATTAACATCATTATCAGCCAGACCATTTGCTGTAGTATATGTTGTCCAATTCGTGCCGTCAAACTTGGATACGCCGCTATTAGTCCCGAACCACTTATTGCCTGCGCTGTCTATCGCAATTGAATTAACATCATTATTAGCCAACCCATCAATAGTGGTGTATAGCCGATAGGTATCGTTTGTCGTATTCCATTTAACCACACCACCCGCTGTTCCCATCCATAAATAATTTCCTTCTCTTCCCACGCATTGAACATAGTTCGGATTTGTGTAGTTCACCCAGTCGCCTGTTGGCGCAGGTGTTACATCCGTTCCAATAATGGTCGCGGCGTAAAGGCAGCAAGTAAAGGCAGGTAAAAGGTAAAAGGTAAAAAATAATAAGGCAAAAAAGCGAGATTGCTTCATCCGATAAAATCGGCTTCGCAATGACAACAATGAAATTTTTTTAAGCATTTTTCATACCTCCATGGAATTGGGGACACAAGTAGACGGCAATTAATTGCCGTCTACTCAGACGGAGAAAATCGGTAAACTCCGTTTTCCCCTGTGTACCGGAATGTTTCACCTTTGGACAATTGTTCTTCCCGTTGGGGAAAAGCAATTTCCCCATTGTACAATTGCCTTTCCCTAATGGGATATATTTCTTCCCCAATGTACTTTTCTTGCTCCCTTGTGGACAAGACAGCAGCCCCAATGAACAGACCCTTTTCACTTATGGGAAATGAGCCATCTCGGGCGGACAAGTCCCCATCCCCAAAGACGAAATACAGTGAAGAATCCCAAAAGCGAGATACTTCGCTATCGCTCAGTATGACTTCTGATGGCTGAACTATTACCTATCACTACGATGCCCCGATGTAACATCGGGACAACTACAAAATAATTGGTAGTCGACTTTTTAGCAGAGTTTCACTCTGCGGCTACATCGGGCGGACAAGTCCGCCCCTACATCAGGCAGGCCAGCCAGCCCCGGAGTTTATCCCGCTTAAAGCGGGACCCCGCATCACTTTGCGGGACAAACAAAAAAGCAGAGGTATCTTAAATACCACTGCTTTGAACTACGAGATTCTTCGTTTCACTCAGAATGACGGCAAAAGCGTGATTCTCCGCTTTCAGGACGTAATGACTTTTTAAGCAATTACTGCCTGCTTGACTGCCCGCCGAAGCATCGGCGCAGGCGGGTCGCTTGTTACTGATGTAATCAGAGCTTAAAGTTTCAGAATACATACCAACACCTTTACCTTCTCACTCTCTCACTTTTCTAACTTTATAAGCCGTTCTTCATAATTTTCAATTTTTTTACAAATATCTTCTTTTATATCACTGATTTCTTGTCTTGCCGAATCTATTTTCTCAGAAAGTCCATATCTAACAGTATCCAGTTTCAATTCAAGCCCAGCCATACCATTCTTAACATCTTTTAATTCCTGTCTTGTAGCATTTATCTTTGTAAGTAATTCATTTCTGGTTTCATCTATCCTTTTGTTTGTTCCATCTATCCTATTGCTCAAGTCCTCTCTTACAACTTTTAATGCCAATTTTACATCCTCTATTTTATTATCAACATTATTTATCCTTTCAGTCAGTCGTGTTTCAAGCCCATCTATTTTTGAATTAACTCCTTCAGAAACTACTTCAAATTTCTTAGACAAATCTTCTAATAGAATGGTAAACCGTTCCTTTTTGGGAAATGGTTCTTTTGAATTTTTTTTCATATCTAAAATTATAGTAAACCATAATAGAATGTCAAGAAAATAAATTGCAGTGTGCAAAAAATCACAATTATAGATTCCCGATTGCTCGGGAATGACAAACACGGGGCAGGAATGGCACTTCAGATACTTTTTCAACGGTCTCATCTTTTTTCATACGATAAATGCGTCCTTGAGCAATTTCGACTGTCTTTCGTAAGCCATCCTCGCGTCTTTCGGCATGCTCATCAGGGAAATTTCCTGGCAGATCAGACGGGTTACATTCATTATATGCCTTTCCCTGTTTCTCGACTCCCTTGTATAAAGCGGGTGGTCGCGGTTGATATAAATTATCTCGCCTTCGAGAAACGACTCCGGACCTTCCGGGCCGAAATGGTCAACTACGAGCGCAAGATTCATCCTGCCAATAGTCATTTTTTTGATAAGCGCACTTGGTGACAATTGTTTGAGATGAGGCCTGCGGATTCGGCTGGATCTTTTTTCCCGCAATTCCGGGGCCCCGGTTTTGGGCTCGGTTTTAGATTTACCGGTCCCTGCGACAATACCCGCAACATCCGTTCCGCCCGGGCCGCCTACAGGCAAAAGCCCCTGCGGACACCATTCTTTGTTTTTCATCAGCGCGGACTCTATTTTATGAATCACTTCTTTAAGAGCCCTTTTCACTCTGCTGTTTTCCTTGTTGTCCGACTGACGAAAAAGTTCTTCCTTTGCCTGTGTGGCAATCCTGTCCATTACTTTACAAAATTCATCGAATTCCATGGACTGTCTTATAAAATCGTTTCTGTCGCTTGTAAGAGGCAGGAAATCCGCATTTACCTCGCCGGTTATCCGCGCCAGCATTCCTGCTTCTATGCCGAACGACAACCGCCGGACCGCGACATTTTTAACCCTTACGAGAACTCCGGCTTCCTCATGCCTGGTAATCGAAGCAGGCAATATCACTATTTCTCCGTGTACTATGCCGCAAATAGTGCCTTCGAGAAAAGGTATCTTCCTGCCTGATAAATGGCGGGGAACGAGTTTTATGCCGTTGAGATATACGCAAAAATCCGGCGCTTTCAGAGGCAGTGTCTCTATCAGCCGTTTCTCCACAGTTTCTATTTCGAACTTCTTTTTCAGACCCTTCAATGTAACTTTCGTGCCGTCCGGACGGTCAGGTTCCGGATATTCCCTGCGCATAGGCAGATGCCATTCTTCAGCATGTGTTTTCCATACGCTTTTGTCGAAAACTACAGTTGCGGCAAAATCCGCCTTTTTGGTAAAAACCTCGAAATGTTCGCATGCAGAAAGTACGGAAAATTTGCCTATTCCGAACTCGCCTATCCTGGATCTGCCGAATTTCGGACTCTTGGGGTTTTCCTTTTTGAAACTCGAGCCGATGTTGAAATATTGTTTAAGACCGTCCAAATCCATCCCGGTCCCGTTGTCCATAACGGTTATTTCGTCGCAGGCAAGAATTATCCTTACATCGCTCGCATCCGCATCATAGGCATTGTTCACGAGTTCTCTCAACAACTCCACGCTTTCCGTATAAAGCCGTTCGCCTATAGTAACCAGGTGCGATTTGTCAACAGTAACAGGAATCTTATCCATATTTTCCATATAAATATCAGATCCTTACTCGGTATTTACCTCCTCTGAAAATTTTTTTCTTATATTTTCCATATAAGCGTCCTTTCCCGCAGACAGCGGCGGTTTAAGAGAACGGGCTGCTGAAATGGCTGTCATATTCACAAAATCCGACTCATTGTTCAGACCGAGGTCAATCAGTTCAAGCATACGAATATCCCAAGAATGAAAAACCGCAGACAATATAAGCGCTCTGGTACGCGCGTCTGCAGTTTTGAATTTTTTCTTTAACACAGGCATAGATTCCTGCCCGAACTTGGCAATAGAATTAATAGCTGCTTCCCTTATTTGATACCTTTCATCATTAAGGAAATCAGCGATTGAAAAAATTGCCTTTTTTGAACGCATTTCTCCCAGACATGTTATCGCCTGAAACTTTACTCCCGGGTGAGCGTCTTTCAGCATCATCCTGACTTTCCGTTCAAAATATTTTCTGTTGCTCTTTATAACATTTAATTCCTTGCTGAAAATTCCGTAATATATTTCCTTTTTTTTCAACATATAATTAAGAAAATACCTTTTCAGATTATTGTTTATCGGGCTGAAAACATCAGGCATAATATTGTAAAATTCAAGTTTGTGCGAAGTTTTAAAATCATCTGACATACTTAAAAATGAAAATACATCGCTCAAATATGTCTGGGAAAAATAATTTATCCATTGCTTTTCCAGTTCCGTGCCCTCTATAATATTTTCTCCGGAATCAATGAATTTCATAAAAGATTGTATTAGGAATGTTCTGCCAGGATCCAATCCTTCGTCATTTGAATAGATTCCGCCCAAGGCGCGCAATGCTGAAATCTTTATCCTCGGATCATTATCTTCCAAAAGATGCCTTATTACAGGAAGCGACTGTTCCGCGGAAAGATAACTTAAATGTGAAATCATAACAGCTTTTTCCGATATTGAAGAATTTTTAAGTTTATTCTCAAGCAATGGCATAATCTTTCCGCCGTAAGAGGATATTACGCTTACCATAACCATCAGTTCTTCTACACTCCACGGCTGATAAAGAGAAAATAGAGTTTCAATATTTGTATCTTCAACAGAAAGAAGTTCCCGCAGATTCCCGTCTTTAAGCCAATTTTCATATTTTCTCAAAAGCGTTCCATCCCATTCCCGCGGTCTTCGGGCTGGAGGAGCACCCTGCTTCTGCTTCCATTCAGGCTCGGGAAATTCAATCTTTGCAACAAATTTTATCTTATCGGAGACAAGAACGCCCCAAGGATCAATTTTAGATACAGATAGAGTATTACTGCCCGCGATACCGGGAAAGCCAAAAACAAACCTGTCACTGTCAGCCCTTGCAATTATGTTTTTGCCTTTTACTATAGCAATGCCGTAACTTGGAAAATTTCGTCTGAAAGTGCCGGATGCCATATCAGGAAGAGACAATTTCAAATCATTCCCTGATACGGAAAAAATTCCCCTGCCGTTTATCTCTCCGTGTACACAACCCCAGTCAGCGCGATATATGTTCCTATCACCATAACCAAAAAATATGCCTGTTCCGGCATCCCATCCGTAAGCAGGTCCAACACCCCAGTTAGCTGTAGTATTATCGTTGCCTGAAACATATGATACACCTATACCGGTATGTACGCCCGCGCCCTGACTGTATCTTCTGGTTTGAAGATAATTGCCATTTCCGGAATTATAAAAAATACCGAGCCCATGCCAGTAACCGCTCCCTTGCGCAAAATAACTGCTTTTTACCTGTGAAGAAGAAACATCAAGTATTGCTATACCGATTCCTCCGCCAGCAACAGCG
>MWCF01000085.1 GCA_002069855.1 Elusimicrobia bacterium ADurb.Bin231
TAACGAAAAAGCCCAAAAAGCTCTTGATAGATTGAAGAAAGAAATGGAGTTCAGAAAACAAGGTAAATGACAATAAAGTTCAAATTTACTATTTTTATTTCTTCAATTATTTTACTGATGATACTTGGGTCATCTTCGTTTCTTTATTATACAGAAAAAAAACTTTTGCAGGAACAATTAAAAGATTATCAGCAATCTATAATAACCGGTCTTTCTCAGGTTGTTCGGGAGTCCATTCTTACCGGTGATGAGTTGCTCATAATCAACTATATTAATCTCCTGAAAAGGACAGTCCCTGCCATGTCTTCCGCGTATGTGCTTAATAATGACGGTATCATTCTGGCGCACACGGATTCGGGACTTATTAATAAAAGACTTCAAAAAACGGGGTCCGTATTATCTGATGATATTATCAGGATAGAATCTCCGGTTTATATAGGTGAAAAAAAGATAGCAAAGTCCTTTGTTGGATTTTATAAAGAAAAATTGAAAAACAATCTTGACGCCGAACTCGAGAAGACGCGCAACAAAATGTTTTCGATGATGTTTTTTGCTTCTATAATAGGTTTAATAGGTTCCTGGCTTTTTTCATATTTTATCACGGAACCTATAGGACAGCTTTCCGCAGGCGCCGAAATCATCGGGAGCGGCAACCTTGACCACAAGATAGATGTAAAAAGGAATGATGAACTCGGGAATCTCGCTATGCATTTCAATGCGATGTCCGTAAAGCTAAAGGAACTGGACGAGATGAAGAAAGATTTTACTTCCACGATAACCCACGAGTTGCGTTCGCCTCTAAGTGCCATAGAAACCTATGTTAATCTCTTGCTGAGCAAAAATCCTGAGTATGAAAGAGAAAATTTTCTTCGCATACAAAAGAACATTGCCAGATTGCGGAATTTTATCAATGATTTGCTTGATCTCGCGAAGATTGAAAAAGGGAAGATGGAGATAATAAAGTTTCCTTTTGACCTTTCCGAAGCGATAAGAGACATAATTGATCTTTTCAGAGCGCAGGCGTCGGACAAAGGCATAACTATTGATTTTATATCAAATATAAATATGATAAAAATTAACGGCGATGAAAACAGAATAAAACAAGTTTTGACTAATCTTATTTCCAACGCGATAAAATTTACGCCTGGAAACGGAAAAATAACAGTGTCCGCGTCCGCTGAATTTATAAAACAGGATATTGCTGATTCTGCAGGTAAAGCTGATGCCGTACCAAAATTTGTAAAGGTTTCCGTGGCTGACACCGGTATAGGAATACCCGACGTATTCTTGGATAAAGTATTCGGAAAATTCGAGCAGGTGAAAAGCGGCCGCGAACAGGTAAAAGGTCCTAAGGGTACAGGGCTGGGCTTGTCAATAGCGAAGGCGATTGTGGAGTTGCATAACGGTAAAATTTGGCTGGACACAGTGCCCGATAAAGGGACTGTTTTCCATTTTATTCTTCCTATTTGAATATATTTGAGGGATGTTTGCGATTGCCTTTGATAATAAATATAGAATTTGAGCAAAGAATTATTATGCGGAGGAGAGTATGAAAAAGATACTTGTTATTGACGATGAGGATGATTTTCAGCATATAGTTGGTCAGGTTTTGAGAGATAAAAATTATTCCGTAACTTATGCTGGTGACGGCGTCGAAGGTCTGGAAAAAATAGAAACAGAAATCCCTAACCTTATACTTCTGGATATCAATCTTCCCAGAATGAGTGGAATAGAGGTATTGAAAAGAATAAGGGGGCATGGATCAATTATAGTAAAAAATCTGCCGGTTGTTATGCTTACTGTACGTAAAAAAGATGAAGACCAGATCAAAGGTCTGGATAACGGCGCAGACGATTATATAACCAAACCGTTTAAACCGGAAGAACTCCTTTCGAGAATAAACGCGGTTTTAAAGCGCGGGCAAAAAACAAAAAATTTATAAATCCGATTTTTTTGTTGACAAAATAAAATATTTTTTTATAATCACTATTATGAGTAGAAGGGTATATTTTCTGGTATGTTGTTTAACTTTGGCAAGCATTTTCACCGGTTGCGACCGTACATTCGACAATACCGTTGAATTTAAGGGCAAGGTTTATTACGGGAGCGAATTGGAGTCCGGCAATATTGCTGTTCTTGGGCCTCTGCCCAATGCCAAGGTAATTGTAATAGGGTATCAGGAATACGCGACAACAGACTCTATGGGCAGATATTCCTTATCGATAAAAACGCCGAGAAAATTCAACGATGTCAGCGGCAAAGGTGATGTTTTTACTCTTGAAGCCAGCGGGACATCCTCTCCAAGCGTTTATCCGCAGGGCAATTATGTAAGCGAACAGATAGCAGTTTACGGCAGGCCCGGCGATACTGTACAGGTAAGAGATTTTCTTGTGTATGCTCATAAAGAAGAAGACAGCAGCGACTACAGCGACTAAGTTGATGCTTGCGTATTATAACTGTATAACCCAAGTGTTAAAATATGAATAATTTTCATAGATCATTTTCTAAAACTATTTTTGTTCAATTCCTTATATTATTGTTTTTATCAATTCCTATTTGTCTTTCCGCCTACCCTGCGCAAATAGAAAAAATTGTATTTGATCCAAGCCAATCCCCAGGTGTTAATGTTATAACTCTTACTGCGGAAGAGGCGCCTGAAGGGATGGAAACCATCTATATGGTGAAGTTTATTTCAGGAACTTATCAAAGCAGCAATATATGGGAAGCAACTTATATTGGAAAAAATTTTACCGTGCTGCATTCTCCGCCTATGTTAGGAGATGCCACATATAGTGCGTATCATATCTTTTTAACTAAAGATGCTGTTGTGCCTGGACCTGACGATTCAGCGTGGGGCAGTCCGGGAAATATTGTAATGAGCCCTATGATTCATGATATAAAAAGAGGATGTTACTCTGATCTTGAAGAATCATCACAATTAAATATGGGACCAGGTTGGTTTGTAAAATATCAGTTATTTGATGATGCGTATGTAACAACTAAAATCTACCGTACTACAACAACTTTTATAACAGGGTACACGGATTTCGGTTATGCAAACGGTTTAACAGATACGCCTATAAGAACTCTGGTTCATAAAGTTCCAAGAAGCGGACAACTGGCTGATTCTTCTTGGTGGAATACTGAAGAATGGGATTGCAGAGATGAGAACGGCGAACTTGTTGAAAACGGGATGTACACTTTTATTATTGATGCCTATGATAAACATTGGCAGGCTTTTGACCCTTCAGATACTGCTCCACCTACTGATGATTCTAATGATCCATACCCGAAAATCGGAAGAAAGGGTTCATGCTGGGTTAATGTTCCTGTTGATATATTAAGATTGATGCGTATACAGAAGGATGCCCAACCTATTACAGATTATATAGGATTAAATGCAATTACATACCGGCTCACAGGCACTTCGGAAGTCAAAATTAAAATCTATAATAGTACCGTTAAATTTAAGGTACATATTGATACTATACCCGGCAGCGCGACATACGGAGAGGCAACACCTGATTACACATCTTATGACTCAGCAGTAGTGCCAAGCACAGAAGTTTTAAGGACTATGACTTTTTATCGCAGCGCAGGCGATTGGGAAGAGGTTTGGGACGGTTCAAAGGATGACGGCACATATCTTCCAAGTGGGGTTTATAAATACGCTATATCAGCAATTCATAAACAGGCAACACCTGATAAAGACAGAATTGCAACAAATGAATGGGGAAATGATTTGCCTATATGGGGCAATATTACAATATTCAGAGAAGAACAATCAACATCCTCAGATCTGGCAAGCAAAATAACGAATATTACTTATGATCCGGTCAAGGGTACAAATTTGATAGAGTATGAGGCAGTTGAATCTCCTGATGAATATGTAACTGAATACGAGATACAATACGCTTCAGGTAGCATTTCTACGGAAAATGCATGGGCAACTGCTTCACTTACCACTTCCAATCAGGCGGAACATTGCTTGCCTATAAAAGGAGATTATATCTATCGCGTAAGGCATCGCTTCAGTTCTCAAACAAAAGGTACCACAAACTGGTCTCCTATGGTGTCTTCTCCTGTAGCGTCAAATTATATACAATTTGCTGAACCTATAACTACTGATTCAACCCAGCAGAACTGGCAGATAAAATATAATCTTTTTGCTCCGTCATTGGTAACTATAAAAATTTATCCTGCAGAAACCACTGCGGCTACAAAATCGCGAATGGGGTTTCCTACAACATATTCAGCATCACCTGTGCGTACAATAATTAATAAGGCAGTGCGTACAGCGTATCAGGGCAGCGATACAAATTCAGGCACAAATACAGATTATTGGGATGGCAGAGACGATTCAGGTAAGTTGTGTGCTAACGGTATATATGTTGTGGCAATAGATGCATATAATTCTTCCGATTCTTCAGTTATGTTCGACCAACCGATTCCTCCTGCTCCTTCGGGTGACCCTTTATATACTGAAAAAAACAGGGTGGCCCATATTTTAGGCACTATTGCTGTGGATGCCATACGAATTATTAATCCGCATAGTTCTGATCTTACATCTTTCAATGAAGCAGAAACAATATATTATACATTAACGCATTCCGCGGATGTTACTATAAAGATATATGAAAATGGAGTTACTTTTACAGGTGTTGACAATAATCCTGCAAGCAGCACTTACGGTGAGGCAATACCTACTGCAGGATATAACGCGCTTAAAACAATTAAGACATATAGAATGCCAGGAGATATAAGAGAACTTTGGGATGGTATGGATTCAAGCAATAGATTTTTGGCTGACGGTATGTATGTGTTTACAATTTCAGCAATAAATGACGGTATAGTTGCCACGAATGATACAGGAGATGCGCATCCCATAATAGGCAATATTACTATCATCCGTGGAGCGCAGGATCCGGCAGCCAATGCAGGCATAGAAAGCGTAAGTTTTGATCCTGATAATAAAATTAATAAAATTACACTTGTTAACATTGCAGCTCCTACAGGATATACCACTCAATATGAAGTTCAATATGCTTCAGGGAATATTTATACAAAAAATAATTGGGAAAGTTTAGGTGTTTCGTTTGTTACAGATATAAATCATCCGGTGCCTATATTAGGCGATTATATTTACCGAGTAAGACATAGATTCTATTCCGGTGGCAATTATACAGATTGGTCAGCGTTTCCTTCTACAGCCACATATATTTCTTTTGTTCATGATGTAAATATTGACTCATATAGCGAAAATGACGATGAAAAGATGTTAGGTATGGATTGCTGGCGGATAAAATATCAGATTCCTGAAGCGTCATTTGTCACCCTTAAAATTTATCCCTCAGGTACAACTGTAACTTCCAGAACAAATATGGGATTTCCGTTTACCTATTCTAATTCCCCGATAAAAACAATTGTTACAAAAGTTCCTCGCGCTGGAGAACAGACTGGCGCCACATGGTGGAATACTGAAGAATGGGATGGAAGAAACGATGCCGGAACACTTATGGGCAACGGCATATATATGTATAGCATAGACGTATATAACAAGGATAACCTTGCGTTTGATCCTTCTGATGTTTCAAGAGTATCTAATTACTGGGGTTCAATAGCAGCAGATACATTAAGAATAATGAAGATTCAAGCAGAGCCTATTACAGATTATTTGGGTGCGGGAATATTTTCCTATCGTCTTACTGGATCAGCTGCTGTTACATTAAAGATTTATCAAGGCGGGGTTACATTTACCGGTGTTGACACAAATCAAAGCAGCGGCACTTACGGAGAGCCCAAACCAGCATCAGGTTACACTGCTTTAAAAACTCTTAAATTCTATAGAAACGCAGGCAACTGGACTGAGACATGGGACGGATATGATGACAGCGGCAAGGCTCTTGACGACGGTATTTACACATACGCTATATCCGCAGTCAACGGAAGTATAATGGCATACGGGAGTACAAATGACGGAAGTCCTATGTATGGAAATATAACTATTATGCGGCTTGTCCCTCCTGAAAGCACGGATTCTTCAACTGGTGGTTCCGGCTCAACCACGGGAAGCGGAAGCATAGTTGTAGGCACATACGCTCCCGGCAGAAATAGAGTTGTCAAAGAGAATATTACAGCTGTTATAGTTTCAATAAAGGATGGCTCTAATATCGACACAACCAAATCTTCTATGGAAGTGACTGATCCGTATGGCGCTGTGGTAAAAGGGCAGGTTTTGTCTGCTGATGGTAATTATGTGGGAATGAATATACCCGCTATGACCGCAACAGGCGAATATACAGTTAAAATGAATCTTGTGGCAACTAATGGAAAATATTGGGATGAAACCTACAAATTTGTTCTTATGAAAGCAGGGCCTTTGAGTAAATCAGCGGAAATATGGAACAATCCCGTTAAATTGGGTAATCCTAAAATAGTAGTGCCTCTTTCTCCTGGGGATGTCGCGAATATAAAGATTTTCAATATTGTCGGAGATTTATTAAAAGACGAAAATGTTTCTGTTTCTCCGTATGAATGGGATATTTCTTCAGTAGGCAACGGGATATATTTCTGCAGAATTTCTCTTGGCAATGAAAAAACAATTAAAAAGATAATGGTGGCAAAATAGATTAATATGAAAAAAACAAACTCCACAATCTTGGTATCAGGAATAAAAAGCGCAATGTTTTCCTTTTTAGTTTGTCTGTTGAGCGTAGTTTTTTCCTCTGTGCTTTATTCCGATGTGCCTACAGCTGAGTTTTTGAGGATAAATCCTTCAGCAGCAGCATCCTCTTTGGGAGGCGCGTATTCCGGATATACAGGCAGCGTAGATTCCATATACGTAAATCCTGCCGGATTGGTTTCAATAGATTCATCTCAACTTTCAACTACATATATTGCCTACCTGCAGGATATAGATCTTGCCGGCATTGCTTACGCGCGCCCGTTTGGAAAAAATATATTCGGTATGTCCATAGTGTATCTTGGAGTAAGCGGTATAGATGTGATAGACAATGCCGGCGCGCACGATGGTACGGCTAAAGCAAGTAATTATGCAATCGGGATTTCCTGGTCAAGAGAAATTTTAGGTCTCGGCATAGGCGCGTCTATTAAAGAAGTTCATCAGGATTACGACGGCAGTGTTAGCGACGGATTTGCCTGTGATGTGGGAGCAGTATACGGTATTTCCGATATTACATTGGGACTTGCTTTGCAAAATATCGGTCCGGATATAGACGGCCAAAAATTGCCGGCAACCGCCCGTCTTGGCGCAGTTTATCCATTGCCGAAAATTCCAGTTAAAACCTTGTTGGAACTTGAAAAACCCGTATATTCCGATTTCAAATTCAAAGCAGGAGCAGAATATGAGTTTGTCGAAAAACTTTGCGTCAGGGCAGGATACGAATATTTAAAAAAGACAGGCGATTATTCGGGTATTTCCGCGGGACTCGGATTCCAGACGGATATAAAAGATGGTTTTATGACTGATACTGAAAATAATAAATTGCGTGTTGCTATTGATTACGCGTTCTCATATTTCGGAGAACTCGGCAATAGCCATAAAATATCACTTGGAATGAAATTTTAATAAAAAATTGGAGAAACATGAAAAAGGTTTATAATGATAGTGGATTAAAGCGGTCGTTTTTTTTAACAATATCTTTTGTAATGATTTTTTCCGGCTTTGTTTGCGCGGAAGATAATTTGTCTGCTCTTGTGGACACAACTTCGCAGGATATGATAGAGATTTCTGTGGAAGTTACGGAAATCAATAATGACAAAGCGTCGGAATTGGGTATTAAATGGTTTGATACCATACAAACAGGAGAAATTTCCTACACATTGGGCGGTAGGACTCCGGAATCTTTGCCGGAAATTCCTTCCATAATCAAAGGAGGGGATTGGGCTCGGTATTCCGCATTTACCGCTGAGCTTAAGATGCTTCAGACAAAGGGAGCTGCCCAGATTCTTTCCAAACCCAAACTTGTTACGAAATCAGGCACATCGGCGAAATTTCATATAGGCGGAACATTTCCAATCGTTGCTTCTGCTGTTACAGGCGGCGGTACAGTTGAATGGAAGGAATATGGCATAAAGACGGAAGTTTTGCCTCGGGTTCTTAAAGACAGATCCATTGATTTAACTCTTACTACTGAAGTAAGCCGTCTTGACTGGGCTAATAAGGTTGAAGAATATCCTGCAGTTTTGACACGGCTTGCCAGTTCCAGCGTAAGAGTAAAAAGCGGACATACTATAGCGCTTGCCGGGATGATGGAAACAAAGAAAGAAGAAGCAACTACAGGCATTCCTCTTTTAAGCGAAATACCTGTGGCAGGAGCGCTTTTCAGCAGGAAATCTCTTGTTGAACGCAAGACCACCGTTCTAATTTTTGTCACTCCGAAAATAATTGAATAATAATTCCCGTATCACTGCGGGCAAAGGAAGTTTATAAATATGCAAACATTAGGTCTTCTTGACGAATTTTTGCAGGACGAAACGATTACCGAAATAATGGTAAACGGCGCGTCCCAGATTTATGTAGAAAAAGAAGGTCGTCTCCAACTTACGGAAAAACGGTTTGTTGACGATAAGGAACTTATTCTTGTTATAGACAATATTCTTGGCCCTCTCGGTAAAAGAATCAGCGATGAAATTCCTTTTGTCGACGCACGCCTTCTTGACGGTTCCAGGGTAAATATAATAGTACCGCCGCTTTCTCTTGTAGGCCCGATGATTACTATAAGAAAATTTTTTAAGAAAAGAGTAAGCGGCAGCGAACTTATAAGTCTCGGAAGTTGCAACCAGCATATGTTGAATTTTCTTCAGCTTTGTGTGGCTGGCAGAAAAAACATAGTTATTTCAGGCGGCACAGGTTCTGGAAAAACTACTCTCCTGAATGTTGTTTCATCTTTTATTAAATCAGACGAAAGAATACTTACCATAGAAGATACAGCGGAATTAAGGTTGAATCAGGAACACATAGGACGTCTGGAAGCGCGTCTCGCTGATAGCGAAGGCAAGGGCGCGATAAGCATAAGGCAGCTTGTTATCAATGCGTTAAGAATGAGGCCGGATAGAATTATAGTTGGAGAATGCCGCGGTTCAGAGGCCTTTGATATGCTTCAGGCTATGAATACCGGTCATGACGGTTCACTTACAACAATACATTCCAATTCTCCTCGCGATTGTCTCAAGCGGCTTGAGAGCATGGTCCTTATGGCAGGTATAGATATTCCCACAAAAACAATCAGGGAAATGATTTCTTCAGCCATAAATATCATTGTTCATATATCCAGGATTCAAGACGGTTCAAGAAAAATAGTTTCCATTACCCAGATAACAGGAATGGAAAGCGACACTATCACAATAGCGCCGATATTTGAGTTTAAACAGACCGGTCTGGATAAAGCCACACGAAAAGTCGTAGGCGATTTCAGACCTACGGGCACAATTCCCACCTTCCTTGAAGAACTTAAAGTCAAAGGTATGAGTATTGATATGGAAATGTTCGGCGGCGGATAAATTTTTGCTGAAAATTTTCGTAATAACCCTATAGAAGTTCTTGACCTTTTGACGAATTATTCATATAATATTAATATAGAGAGAAATACGCGTATGTTTACGGGAAATTAATATTTAACCCATTTTTTGCATTAGAAGATGACTGTATTCAGAATAATCGTAACAATAAAGTTATCTATTCTCTAATGCAATGCAGTAGAAATACAATAAGAAAAACGCTCAATATTAGGGGCTTTTTAAGATGCAACACCTTAAATTTATTTAGGGTTCACTGAGAAAAGCCAAAGTTTATTGAAATAAAGACGAAGAAAAGGTATAATAGGGCATAGAAAATAACGTCAAAACTGCAAGGAAAACGAAGAAAAGTGTGAAAAACCCTTGCAGTTTGAAAAGTTGGCGGCGGCAAGAAATGTCCTATAAAAGCAAAGATCGCAGAACCGGAGACTTATTTGCGGAAATGATGCCGTTCGGCGGAAAGTTAAATTCCGAGAACCGCTGGATGAAATTAGATGAGCTGATTCCGTGGGAAGAGATGGAAAACATTTACAGGAAATATTTTTCTGAATTGGGCAGGCCCGGTAAAGACAGC
>MWCF01000086.1 GCA_002069855.1 Elusimicrobia bacterium ADurb.Bin231
TTTTTGTTTGGTTTTTTTGCCGTTATTTTCAAAAATAATTGCATTTGGCATTATTTTTTATGCCAAACATTTTACCGATAAGCAAAAATATTATAGCCTCATTTTTATATTGACAAATATATACAATAAAATATAATTGTATCACAATATGCTAATTCTATATAATATGGAATAGAGATATAATAATACAATGAGTAAAATAAATTATTCAAATCTTTCTAAAGAGGAAGTTTATCTTATTTCTCGCTCTGAATATGATAATCAGAAGGTAATTACGAGTGAGTTCGTTAAACGTCTTTTTGGAAGTCCTAAAAAGGCGGCAAACATTCTTGATATACTCACTCGTAAAGGACGCCTTATTCAGCTCAGGCGCGGGAAGTATCTGCTTGTGCCTATAAAAGCTCCTAATCAACGGTGGACACCAAATGAATTTGTTGCCGCAGCTCTCTGGATTGGGGATATACCGTATTACATAGGTTATTTTACCGCATATAATTACTGGGGTTTTACGGAACAGATGCCTCAGACAGTTTTTGTGCTCAATACCAGGAAGAACGATAAAAAACTAATCGGAAATATTCAATACGAGGCTTTAAAAATTGATGAGAATAAATATTTTGGTGTTAAAAGAATCAAAATCGAGGGGCAGGAAGTGCTTATTAGCGACAAAGAGCGGACATTGGTTGATTTCGTTTATAACCCGATAGGTTCTTTCGATAACATTTCCGCGGTCTTAAAAGAAAATATCAATAAGATTGACCTCGGGAAATTCATCCGGTACCTTATTAAGTTCCCGGTCGTATCGGTTCGCAAACGCGCCGGCTATCTTATCGAAAAGATTGGTTGCCGGGACCCACTGCTGATAAAACTTAAAAAAAGCATAGGCAATAAGAATACTTATATAGTGCTTAACCCCGCTAATAAAACCCGTAAGGGTAAAATAGATAAGGAGTGGAAAATCATTGTTAATAGATAACGAAAAACTGAAAGATATCATCCCTGCTATTGCCGGACAGAAAAAATTCAGGCCCGCGATTGTTGAAAAGGACTATTATCTTACTGTTATCCTCAATAATATTGAAACTCTCCTGAGCGATAAAATTGTATTCAAAGGCGGGACGCTTCTCAATAAAGTACATCTGAATTATCACCGTTTAAGTGAGGACTTAGATTTTACATATTACGGTGGTGATGACTTGAAGACAAGGGCACAGCGTTCAAAGGCGATTACGCCAATCCGTGACAAGATGCCTAAGTTTTTGAAAACGCTTCAACTCAAAAGTGATAATCCCCGCGGAGAAGGCTTCAATAATTCGACACAATATATCTTCAGTGTGAAATACCCGTCCTTCATAACTGCTAAAGACGAAAATATCAAGATTGAAATATCCCTGCGCCAAACACCATTAGACAAACCCGTTCATAATATAATCAAACATTTTTACCAAGACCCGTTTACCGGAGAGGATTTGATTCCGAAAAACAAAGTTTTGTCTCTTTCACTCAATGAAGCGGTCGCGGAAAAGTTAAAGGCGGCTATTAACCGCAAAGATCCTGCCATACGGGACTATTATGACCTCTGGCATATCGCCAATTCAGGATTTGATTTATATAATGAAACATTTGCCCGGCTTTTCAAGCAAAAACTATCCGACGAGAATTATTCCGGTGATTATAGGCACAACTTCGGGCTGAGTGCTGAAAATATTTCTATGTTGCGCAGGCAGGTTGACTCAGATTTAAGACCGGTTATACGAGCGGGTGAAGAATTCGACCTTGACGCGGTGTTGGAAAAGTTTAATAAAATACTTTCAGATAAAAGATTGAACTAAAGTTGAGATTTTATCGGCAAGTTATCGGCAATTTGTCGGCAATGTACCGGTAAGTCGTTAGTTTATATTTGAAATGTTCAATAAAATTGGTAAAATATAATATATTAAACCAAAAGGGCCGGTTAATTTCAGAAGCAATCAGCAAAAGATGCTTTCCGAAGGAATAGCAACCGTTTTTAACAAGTGGCAACATATGGAAAAAGAGCAAGGAATGAATGGGGGTAAATTGGCGTGAGTAATTCATCTATTCGCGATAATCATAATCATGGGACTGTTGGTGAATTTTTGAAACAAGCCCTTACTAAGAACTCTGATGTTTCCATTGTGTCCGCATATTTCACTATCTACGCTTACCACCATCTGAAGAATAATCTCGATAATATCAATCAATTCCGGTTCTTATTTGGCGAACCTACTTTTATTAAGTCAATGGATCCGAATAAAATAAACATCCGTGATTTTAAAATCGAAGACGACAAAATTGCTATTCCCATTGCAAATAGGCTCACTCAAAAAACAATTGCAAAAGAATGCTCAGAATGGATAAAAAATAAAACCGAAATACGTTCAATGATAAAACCAAATTTTCTTCATGGTAAAATGTACCATGTTCGGCAAGAAAGTGGAATTGAAAAAGCAATAGCCGGAAGTTCTAATTTTACAGTAAATGGACTTGGTCTCGGAGGAAGTAAAAACATTGAACTGAATATGGTAATAGACAGTGATCGGGACAGACGGGAACTAAAAGATTGGTTCGATTCCATTTGGAATGATAAAACTGGCTTAGTAGAAGATGTAAAAGAACAAGTGCTGAAATATCTTGAGCAATTGTACATTGAGAATGAGCCTGAATTTATATATTTTAAAACTTTGTTTCATATTTTTGAAAGCTACCTTGATGAAAATAAAAAAGGTGGGTTGCTTAATGAGAGTACCGGATTCTTTGACAGTGAAATATGGAATATGTTGTTCGATTTCCAAAAAGACGGTGTAAAAGGGGCAATCAATAAGATACAAAAGCACAATGGCTGTATTATTGCTGATAGCGTTGGCCTTGGTAAAACTTTCGAAGCCCTTGCTGTTATAAAATACTTTGAACTTTTAAACAGTCGTGTTCTTGTGGTTTGCCCTAAAAAAATATCCGGTAATTGGACAATATATCAGGCCAGCCAAAACCATGCCCTTAATCCTTTCAAAAAAGACAGATTTAACTATACAGTATTATACCATACCGATATGGGCCGAGAATCCGGCCGTTCTGATGCGAACGGTATAGATCTTGAGAATTTCAACTGGGGCGCTTATGATCTGGTAATTATTGATGAATCCCATAATTTCAGAGGGAACCCTACCGAGAAAGTGAAAGATGGTGGCAAAATTAAGATGAACAGGGCGATGTGGCTAATGGAAAAAGTTATCAAGTCTGGGGTAAAGACTAAAGTTTTGATGCTATCTGCCACTCCTGTTAATAACACACTGCGCGATTTGCGTAATCAAATCTCTTTTATTACTGAAGGAAAGGAAGATGCTCTTTTTGAATGCTGTAAAATTAAAGATATTGCCTTAACCCTCAAGAACGCTCAAACTCACTTTACCAATTGGGCTGACCCCAAGAAAAATCCAAGTAGAAATATGAAACAGCTTCTTGAAAAACTTGATTCCGCATTTTTCAAATTGCTTGATGAATTAACTATTGCTCGTTCGAGAAAACATATTAAGAGCTTTTATAAAATCGATACAATAAAATTCCCTGAACGCAACAAACCGCATTCTGTGTATCCCGAAATTGACCTTAATAATCGTTTTCCTTCATATGACAGATTAAACAAACAAATCCTTGAATACAAATTGTCTGTTTTTAATCCCTCTAAGTATGTGAAGCCAGATAAACAAAAAAAATATGAAGATATCGCTGGAACGGAAGTGTTAGCATTCAAGCAAGCAGATCGCGAAAACTTTCTGATTGGCATGATGAAGGTAAATTATCTTAAACGATTGGAAAGTTCCATTGAATCATTTGAAATTTCGATTGATAGGACTATTCGCAAAATTGAAAATCTGGAAAATAAAATTAACGAGTTTCTAAAATCAAAATCTAAGTCACAGGAAGAGTCTCTTGAAAGTGTTGAGCCAGCGGAAGAAGAAATGGAAGAAAATGCGGATGACCTTGAGCAATGGCAAGTTGGAAAAAAGCTCAAATTTGACCTGGCTGATCTTGAACTTACAAAATGGCTGAATGATCTGAAAAAAGATAAAGAGGCAATGATTGACCTCTATAATAATGCTTGCTCTGTAACTCCAGAAAGAGATGCGAAACTATCGGAATTGAAAAAACTCATACTTACAAAAACAAGTAACCCTTTTAATGCAGAAAATAAAAAAGTCATTGTCTTTACCGCATTTGCAGATACCGCACAATATCTGTATGAAAACATAAAAATATGGTATAGAAATGAATTAAAACTGCATTGCGCCCTTGTATGCGGAAGTTATACACAGACCAGTTTAGGAAAAAATGATTATGACAGTATTCTGCTTAATTTCTCGCCTGTCTCTAAAAATCGTGTAAAAATGACTTCAGTCCCACAAGGTAAAGAAATAGATCTGCTCATTGCAACAGATTGTATTAGTGAAGGTCAGAACTTGCAAGATTGCGATTACCTCATTAACTATGACATCCACTGGAACCCAGTACGTATTATTCAGCGTTTCGGGCGTATTGATCGTTTAAAAAGCAAGAATGACAAAATCCAATTAGTTAATTTCTGGCCTACAAAAGACTTGGATAATTATATCAACCTAAAAGAGCGGGTGGAAGCACGCATGGCTCTTGTTGATGTTACTGCAACAGGTGAAGATAACATTCTTAATACAGAACAGATACAGGAACTTATTTCTGATGATCTCAAATATCGCAATCAGCAATTGAAAAAGCTCAAAGAAGAAGTCCTTGACCTTGAAGATATGGACGAAACAGTATCTCTAACCGATTTTACACTGGATGATTTTCGTATTGAATTACTTAATTTTCTTGAGAGCAACCGTGAACGACTTGTTAAAGCCCCATTTGGACTGTATGCAGTCGTGCCTTCTCCATCCGGCGAACATGCCGGGCTTATTGATTCAAATCAATTAAGTGAAGCTGAAAAAGATATTATTAAGCCTGGGGTGGTTTTTTGTCTTAAACAGAAAGGAGATAGCGACGGGAACGAGGAAGTTAATCCGTTGAATCCATATTTTCTTGTTTATATCCGCAATGACGGAACAGTGCGGTTTAACTATACCAACGCCAAACAGATACTTGAAATTTATCGTCTAATGTGTCAAAACAAAAAAGCTCCTTATGAAAAACTTTGCGATATCTTCAATAAAGAAACAAATAATGGGGAAAAGATTGACGCCTACACTGATCTCTTAAAAAAAGCGGTAGATGAGATAATCCGTATTTTTAAAAAACGGGGCAACCAAAAACTTACATCTGATAGAGGGGCATTGCTTATTCCGTTAGCAAAACAGCTCAACGAAATAGAAAATTTTGAACTTGTAACGTGGTTAATAGTGAGGTAATTCCATGTCAGATAAAGAAGTAAAACTGGCAATACAATCAGCTATAAAAGGATTTACTGCGGGCGATTTAACCAACAGTGCAATTTCTCTTTTTAAAACACTTGGTTATAACACAGGCAGACAAAATCCGTTTACATACAAAACCTTTGCTTTCTTTAAAGAATCGTTCTTTGATAGGAATTTACGCTTTAATGAGGAAAAAGCTTTAGTCAAGGAATGGAAATCTGTTGACTTGTTATTCCAATTGACCAGAGATGAGGTTTCTGACCAGAAAAGTCTATTTGACACAAAGAAAGTGGATAATACCATCATCGAAACCTATCTTTTCTTTGCGTTAGAACTAAAAAATATAGAATATACTCGCACAGCACTGGCACAGATTACCCGCGAGATCAATAAAGTATTCCCTATGCCGGTGATGATTGTATTCAAATACGGCAAACATATTACTTTGTCGGTCATTAACCGAAGACTTAATAAAAAAGATGAACAGAAGGATGTGCTTGAAAAAGTAACTTTGATTAAAGACATTTCCACCGTAACACCTCACAGGGCTCATATTGAAATACTTTTTGACCTTTCATTTGAAGAACTTAAACGAATCTATAAAATTAATAACTTTGTTGAACTGCACAATGCTTGGCAAAAGACGCTAGATACAAAAGAGCTGAATAAACGTTTTTATCGTGAATTGTCTTATTGGTATTTTTGGGCGATGCACGAAGTTACATTCCCCTGTGCTAAAATGGAAGCCGATAAGACCGGAATTTTCCAACAGAAAGATAAAGTTAAAGAGCATAATGCAAAAAACCTTATCCGGCTATTAACCCGGATTCTCTTTGTCTGGTTTATCAAAGAGAAAAACTTAATACCGGATGAACTCTTTGATGAAACCTATATTCGAAATAATCTGATTAACGGCTTTGAACCTCACAAAAAATCTGGATTTGACCATAAAACGCAGGGAAGCAAGTACTACCGAGCCATTTTGCAGAATCTTTTCTTTGCTACTTTAAATCAAACAGTCGGTAAACGAGAATTTCGCAAAGAAGGTCAGCAGATGAATGTGACCAACCTGATGCGATATGAAAGTTACTTTAAAAACCCCAATGCTTTTATAAGACTGGTAGAAGGCATGGTGCCGTTTATGAATGGTGGTTTATTCGAGTGCCTGGATGGTCCCGATCCCGTACTGAAAGATAAAAAAGGTGGAGATGTTATCGTTTTAGAAGATGGTTTTTCTGACCGGAAGGACAATATTCTCTGTGTCCCTGATTACATCTTTTTTGGAACGGGAGAACACGCCGACCTTTCCGAGGAATTGGGGGATAAAAAGCAGAAGGATGTAGTGGTCAGTGGACTTATCAATATCTTGAAGAGTTACAAGTTCACCGTAACCGAAAACACGCCCATTGAAGAAGACATTGCTCTCGATCCTGAGCTTTTAGGCCGGGTTTTTGAAAACCTCCTTGCCAGCTACAATATAGAAACCAGGATAACAGCCCGCGCCCAGACCGGCAGCTTTTATACACCACGTGAAATTGTTAATTATATGGTAGATGAATCGCTCAAGGCGTACTTTAAACAAAAACTTGAGACTGAAGCAGGTATGATGACAGATGATGCCGAACGTCGGCTTACTTTACTGATCGGTTATACTGAAAAATATTTTGAAGATGCCAATCGGTTTGATGATAAGCAAACAGCTGTTCTTATCAATGCTATCGACAACTGTAAAGTTTTCGACCCTGCCTGCGGTTCCGGCGCGTTCCCTATGGGGATGCTGCACAAGCTGGTGCATATTTTGCACAAAATAGACTCTCAGAACAAACTTTGGAAAGAACGGCAGATTAAAAAAGCGATGGCAATTGATGACTCTGAGATCCGTGACAATCTTATTACTGATATTGAAACTGCTTTTAATAACAATGAACTGGATTATGGCCGCAAACTCTACCTGATTGAAAACTGCATCTACGGCGTTGACTTCCAGCCAATCGCTGCCCAGATAAGCAAGCTCCGGTTTTTTATCTCGCTTATTGTTGATCAGAATCCTGATAAAGCACAAGATAACTTTGGCATTCGGCCATTGCCTAACCTTGAAACCAAATTTGTTGCTGCCAATACCCTTGTCGGGATTGAAAAGCCACAGGCCCAAGGCAGTCTTTTTGATAATACAAAGGTAAAAGAACTGGAAGAAAAACTCAAAGATGTCCGCCATCGGTTATTCAGCGCCAAAACACCGGCAACAAAACATAGACTGAGGGAAGAAGATCAGAAACTGCGGAGAGAGATGGGAAAACTTCTTGAAGACTACGGATGGAGCAATGAATCCGCCCGACAGTTAGCCGCATGGGATCCATATGACCAGAATGCATCAAGCCCATTTTTTGACCCGGAATGGATGTTCGGAATAAACCACGGTTTTGATATTGTGATAGCCAATCCGCCGTATGTTCAACTT
>MWCF01000087.1 GCA_002069855.1 Elusimicrobia bacterium ADurb.Bin231
GGGCCGTTAGCTCAGAGGTAGAGCAGCGGACTTTTAATCCGTTGGCCGCGGGTTCAATCCCCGCACGGCCCACCATAAAAATCAACTATCTTCATATCTTATCAAAAAACGATTTTTTTTGATTTTCGCCAAATTTGGCCAAAATAAGTCATTTCTGCGCCCAAAATGCGCCCACTATTTTAGACTCAAAAATTAATTAAGCATCCAATTATTTGTATGCTCTGATTTCATTATTTACTGGCAGTCTTCTTTTTTACAAAAAAAGGTTTTTAAATTATATTTCATGTGGACATAAATCTTCTTTTAATGTTAAAAAATTCGACACGTTTAACTTTAAAAAAACAAAAAGTATCTGTAGCGGTATTTATAATTGTTTTGGATTGGCTCTTCTTTGTATAAAAATGATAAACGAAGACACCTTGAAAATTGAAATCAATGTTTCAGAGCAAGAGTATTTTAGAGATCATAAAAAAAATACTCTTAATTGTTTTGTTTATCAACTTAAGGATCCGTTTACATTGGAAATATGTTACATCGGTAAAACAAATGATCCGTTTAAAAAATATGATGATGTTTGTAATCCTAATTTATACATGAGTCATGGAGGGCTTTTTCTTTGGTTATCTTATCTCGCATCAAAAAAAGAAAAACCCATATTGACATTTATTTGGCATGTTAAAGGTATGGAAGCAAGAAATGAAATTAAAAAAATAAGAAAAGAAGAAATTAAAAATCACTGGGCACTTGGGCACCCATTGCTGAATAGGACAATAAGAGAAATTGGGGCAAGAGAAAGAATTTTCAAATCAAAATTTTGGTGTTTAGTAAGACAACATATCGATGAGGAAAATTCAATTCCACCTGTATACAAAAAAATGAGCGATTCAAATAAAACAAAATGAGAAGAAAGAAATGTTGCCAAGTATTTTAATCATCTAAAGCAAGTAAAAGGAATTGAAAATTAAATATTTTCAGAAATAAAAGAAAAGAATTATCGAAGTATTTATTGCTGCTAAATTTGACCTTTGATTATGATATGGCTTAACAAAATTCCTAGATGGCGATGAAATATTTCGTTTTTAAGGTGTGCTTTTTCTTTTGATTTGTGGTTGTCCAATTCTTTCTATAAAAAATAGTCTTTACGCATCCCGCACCCCGTTTTTTTATTGTTCATGACTGCAAAAAGACAGGTTTTAGAGACTTCAGACAAGTTTTTTTGTTTTCCGACAGGTTTCCGACAGGTTTTTTTTCGCTTGTTATTTTAATAATATTAATTACATGACATGTTTTACAGGTTTTTTTAGCTCTATTAATATACATTATAAAACACATTTCCTTTCCATCGCGCGTGCGCGTGCGGTTTAGACTAGTATAGATATAGTATAGAGTGAATAATAAATCAATTAAGAACAGGGGAAAACCTGGAAAACCTGTCGGAATGAATAAAATGATGATGGGTAGGCTAATTATTAAAAGTTTTTATTCATTCCGGATCCTAGTAGTTTATATATTCACGACAATATTCATTTCCATACAACATTCATTCAACGGTTTTTATCCAGAATTGCGGGGGCCATGGGCTGCTAACGAGAAGTTTAATGAAAGCTGCTGCTTGCGTAAATGAATATTATTTTCAGATTTCATTGGCGTAGATTTTTTTAATTTCTTCCGGCTGAATACACAAGTAAGCCAAAGTTTGCTTTTGTGTGGCGTGTCCGTAAACTTCCATGAGTTCTGGCAAGGAGTGACCAAAATGTGTCCGCTGGATATAACCCCAAGTCTTGCGTAGAGTATGACTCCCATAGTTGCCCCGCAAATTAATATCAGCGCACCATTTTTTTACCAAATAATTCAAATAAGGGACAGTCATTTGCCCGCGTTGGCCATGGAAAAGATAATCGTTGTCACGATAATTTCTCGTAGCAAGTAGCTGGTTTATGGCATCGATACAGGTTTTATTCAGGTTAATTCGCCGGTCTTTCTTAGTCTTCTTTTCCGTAAGAGAAATTTCTTCCATTGGTTTGAGGCCACGAACCTGTTTGACTTTTAACGAAAGCAGATCGGATGCTCTCAAGTTTGTGTTGATGCCTATTGTGAACATAGCTAAATCTCGTGGTCGATCTGCGAGAAGTTTTTTGATGGAAGAAATATCTTTCATCGATTTAAGAGGTTCAACTTTGATTTTTTGGCCTAGCACCGGGTGATTGTAATTTTGTCCTTTACGCAAAACCTTTTGTCCCCGCTATTAATCTTAACTTTTAGTTATTTTATTGCTAATATATAATGAGTTTGCAACAATTATTTTAAGAAAAATACATCAGACGATGTTAAATGATTGATATTATTAATATATAATACTTTTTAGCTTCATTAACTTTTATGCATTAGTTAATAAGTTTTCAAAAACAAAAAACGTAAAAGTTAATAATCACCACAATAAATCTTACTAGACAACATGCTAATGATTGCAGATTGTCCAAGTGATGTAAAAAATTATGACAGCCAGATGCTTCTGAAAGTGGAATCCTCAAAAAAAGAAAACCGGAGACGTGGGACTCCTCCCCCCGGGTGATGATATCGTGCACGCGATTTTTTGAATTTTTGTTTTTTTCAACTGATCATTGTTTGAAAAAAATGCACAATCTGTGAGTAACGCGTTTATTTGGCCAAAGAGACTCGATCTCTAAAAAATGACACTCAGCCCTTCACCAAATAATTTATGATGTGTAAGGGGTAAACAATTTTATTTGACGCAAATATTATTTTAGGGGTCAGACATCTGAAACGAACATTCCAATGATGAACGGAAAAAAGTTTATAAAAATTTTTCTATAAAAAACATTGTCAAGTATTTTTTTCATAAAGTGAAAAATTATTAGGCTAGGTTTGGCGAGATTTGGATAGTTGTGAAAATAATATTTTGCACTATATCAAAAATTTTGAAAAACCTGTGTTATAATCTCTCATAAGGAAAACGGATTTCTCCGCTTGTGCACAAGCGGAGGCCCGTATTGCTCGACATCGGAACTAACCGAACACACCAGACTGCGGCCTCGCCACGCGCGTGCGAACACACCGTTGACTGGCCTCGGGGCAAGCGGACATGTCGAGTCACTTGATGGTCTGTTAATAACCGGATTCGTAAGAGGTGGCCCCGCAAAGTAATCGGACACGCCACTGAAGCCCCGGTTCCAGACTTGAAAAAATTGGTTGCCGGGTTTGGACGGGAAAACCGGATGCGGACCTTGCCATGGAAAGACACGCCGCAAATGACTTCCCAGAAGACCAGTTCGCCAATGAAAGGGGGAATGTAACAAAGCAAATGCAGAATAAAGCAAGGTTTATTCAGAAAATGGCGCCATTGAGCCTGCTACAAGCTGCTTATAAATCGCCTCCTGAATTTAAGACGGTTTTTACCCCTGAACCGTTCATAGGAGGCATAAATAATTTGCTTGCGGCGATAAGCGGCGGATTGAAAAATTAATTCTTTCCGGCAGAAAAACGCGTGCTGTCAAAAAGCAAAGAATTTGCCTAGGGATCTCTTTGCCTCGTAAAAGAAAAGAATAGATCATCCGATGAAAGTAGCCGACAGCAAATATAAATATATTATGGATCGGCGCATCGAAGTCCACACGAGACGGGTGCGCCCGATTCAGACACTCAAATAGAAAGTAAAAAATATTATCACGTAAACGAATTTAGCATCACGGGCATGAGGATAAGATATATAAACCTTTATTATGAATATTTCGTAGCGAGTTTGAAGATATTTTATTGATTGAGCGAATATTCTCTATAAATCCATGGAGAATAAGAAATACTAAGATGGATGATCGCCTATAAATCTATAATAGTTTAATCTCAATTTCATGCTTCCAATGCTTGTTTTTTCTGCTTTTTCATCCATTCTTTCGCGTCGCCAAGCAGGCTGTCGCGGATTTTTGCCGGTGAAAGAATAATAATATGGGGGATCCACGATTTTAGAATGTCACGGATAGCCTCGTAGTGCCCCACTTTGAAGCTTGCAACCAGTGAGCCGTCTTTTCTTTCCTCTTTGATTTTTTGTGTCGGATACATTTTGCGGCGTTTGAAATAATCGCTGACTTTGCTGTCGATTAAAACCGTAACCTCCAGATTCATTTCACCTTCGAACCAGATATTTGCGCTTTGGTTTAGCGCCTCGTCCAAATTTTCCGGAAAAACCTGAAATCCTGTTTTTAATAACTGAAGATCTTTTATTTTATCCAGAGCGTAACGTTTGAGCAGGCCTGTGGAAGGTTCATTGCCGATTAAATACCAAAATCCCTCGAAATAAACAACGCGGTAAGGTTCGAGCACAACAGAGTGCGATCCTTTCTTTTTAGTATAATGAAAGCTCAACTGTCTTTTTTCGCGGATTGCTTTTACCATGCGGTTTAAAAAAGAACTGTCCAGAGGAATAGCCTCGTCGATTTTGACGAAAACAGGCATGGAAGAAACATTTTCATAAAGCTTTTCCAGTATACCGTTTGCCGCTTTCTGAAAGGGCTGGCCCAACTGCCTCATAACATTCTTCAGAGCCACTACCAGCGCCAGTTCCGTATCGTCAAAAACCTCCAGATTTTTTACCAGATTTTTGTTTAATTGATAAACGCCTTTTTGCGCTTCATGCAGAGGGAAACCCGCTTCTTTCAAAAGTGCTAAATCCCGCTGAATTGTCCGCGGCGTGGTGCGGAATTCTTTGGCCAGCCAGCTGCTTAATATTTGTTCTTTTTCTATAAAAATCCTCAAAATCTGTGTTACGCGGATGAGTTTTGAGTGTGTTTTTTTCTCGCGGCGCATGATTTTACCTCCAATATTGCTGTAATATTAAGCAGTTAATAAAAAAGGAAACACCGAAAAATAATGCGACATACGTTTGTCGCTCTGCCATTGAAATAACAGAGAAAATTTATTAAATCAATATAAAAGGGAAAAGGTGTTTTATGAAAACAGAAACAAGACCAACGGTATTGCTCGTTGATGACGAAGAACCGTTTTTGGATTCACTTTCTGATGGATTGAGCAGCTATCGCAAATACTTTCAGATCCTCACGGCTATCAACGGCAAGGAAGCTGTCAAGGTTTTAAAGCTGCACCCCATTAACCTGGTTATTACCGACTTAAGCATGCCGGTAATGGATGGTTTTGAACTGCTGGCATATATGAGTAGAAACTATCCAACTATACCTGTCGTTTTGATGACAGCTTACGGCACTCCTAAAATCGAAGAGATAGTTATGAATATGGGTGTGTTTCGCTATCTGGAACTGCCGATCGATGTTGACACAATGGCAGATATTATTATTGACGCTTTAAATATGCGTGTACCTCAGCAAACATTGCCCGAAAGTATTTTTGATATATCCCCTGACAGGAAAAACCAGATTCTGCGATATGCCGAGCGGGCTGATGACCTGATGGAAGGTTTTTATGATCCGTCTGTCACTTATACGAAGAAGGGGCGCGTCGGCGAAGCCCTCTTTTGCTTGAAAGCACTACTGGAACGCACTCCTTACGTGCAGGACAAAGTCTGGGCTCTATATGCCATGGGGCAGATAATGGAGCAGCTGAGCAAGTATGACCAGGCTCTAACCTATTATCAGGAAGCGGCAAATTTTTGTCATCGCACCTACGAGCGATTCTACTGGATTAACAATAATATTGGTTACTGTTTATGCATGCTGGGGCGTTATCAGGAAGCGGAGAAATACTGCCGGGTAGCGCTGAATACAGATAAAAGCAGGGCAAACGCTTATAAAAATTTGGGACTCGCGCTGGAAGGACAGGGCCGCCTGCGCGAGGCAGTTGACTATTATATAACGGCCACAAAGATCAACGCCCAGGATGTGCGCGCGGCAAATCATCTGGAAAAACTTCTGAGAAATAATCCGTCTCTGGATAATGAGTTCAATGTGGCGTTAAAAGAATGCAAAGAAATAATCAGGGAGGCAAGGCAGGGGCAGGACGAGACAAAACACCTGCACTGATTTTTGCCGGACAGTGTTTATATTGCGGCGTTTATTTTTCTTTGCCACGGTCATTTCCACTAATATAACACGCAACACTTTTTCAAACAGGAGTTGGTCATGAACGAAGTAAAAATATTCACCGCGGACGTAGAAGCAAAGAGACGCAGTGCTAATGTTTGCGCCTATGGCATTGATCTAGGTACAACTAATTCCTGTGTTGCCCGGGCAAGCTGGCAGCCCGGTGGAAAACCCATCTGCGATGTTGTCAATATTAATCAGTCTCTTTGGCCTGAAGGCGCTGTGGAAAGCCCCCTGGTGCCGTCAGTTATTGCTCTGGCCGGCGTGGAAGATAAACTTGTAGGCGCGGGAGCAAAAAAACTGCGGGCAAGGCCGCAGGATGCCAACCTCATGCCGGAGCGTGATCTCTTTTATGAAACAAAAAACGATATCGGTTTACGTAAGACATATCATCGCGCTGATGAAGCTTACGGCAACGCCGCGAAAATAGCCGGGCATTTGCTGCGCTACCTAAAGGAATCGGCAATTAATGGCCAGGGCAAAAATGCTTCCATCAACGTAACCGTTCCTGCTTCCTTTCAGCTTAACCAGCGCCGGGACACGCTCTTTGCCTGCAAGTTCGCCGGACTTAAATTGCAAGATGATGATCTGCTGGATGAACCGACGGCGGCGCTTATTGATTACATCATGAGCGGGAAAGCCCCGCATTCATTTGAACCGGGTAAAACAACGCAATGTGTGGTCTTTGATTTCGGCGGCGGCACCTGCGACGTGGCAGTTATGGAGATTACTGTTGATAAGAGAACAAAACAGGTACTGATGAGCCAGGTTGCCGTTTCCCGCTACCATCGCCTGGGCGGTGGCGATTTGGATACGGCAATTGTCCACGAAGTGCTTATTCCCCGTCTGCTTAGGGAAAACAGTCTGGGGCCGCTTGACCTTACATGGGCGGAAAAGAAACGAGGACTGGAACCACAGCTTTTGGGCACAGCAGAAAAGCTCAAAGAATCTCTTTGCCGCGGTATAAACCATCTCCGGAAATTGCACAAATACGACAAGGCCGATAAGGAAAAAGTCAAGGCGCGCTGCTCCAGCGTGGATATCTATCTGGGGAAACGCTCATTTTATCTATCCGAGCCGACGCTCAGCGCTGCTGAATGGGAAAAAATCCTTGAGCCGTTTCTGGATAGGGATCTTCTTTTTGCCCGGCAGACAGATTATCGCCTGACGCAGTCTGTCTTTGCGCCGTTGCAGGATGCGCTCGATAGGGCAGGCCGCAAGCCGGAAGATATTGATTTTTGCCTGATGGTCGGAGGCAGTTCACTCATTCCCCAGGTGAGAGACGCGGTGGAAGAATATTTTCAAAAAAGCGCGGTTGGTTATTTTGATGACCCGATGGATATCCAGCTATCTGTTGCCCGCGGAGCGGCTTGGAACGCCTTGTATAAGAAGCTGACAAACAGAAATCTTATCCGTGCGGTTGTGCAGGAAGACCTGGCACTCATGACTAGAGGCCAAGCGTTATATCCGCTTATTCCCGCGCGCACGGTATTGCCCTTTCCTGCGGAAAATGAATGGGCGCGTGTGGAGCTGGAGATTCATCCGCAAACAAGTATATTCACCGATAAACTTCTTTTTAAAATTGTCGGCGCTACCGCAAGACAAACAATCCTGCATGAAATCTGGGACATCCCGGAATATCTCGAGGCGGGAAGGGAAATCATTATGGAATACAACATGACGGCGGGTAAGCAGTTCCATTGCCGCGCTTTCTTAAAAGATGACCCGGAAGTTGCTTTTGAACATCATGTGGAAAACCCGCTGGTCAACGTTGTTAATCCCGGCTCTACGCGACTTTTTATTGAAGAAAAGGAAGAAGAATTGCGGAAAAAAGGCGGAGGCACAGCGGATGATGTGGATGATTTTGTGCAACTTGCCACTTCTTACGCGGAATTGAATCAGAAAGAAAGAGCCATTAACTGGCTTAGATCCGCCATGAATAAACTGGGGCACGCAGATGCGACAATACTTAATCTCCAGGGTAATTATTACGGAGAGCTTGGTGACCATGAACGTGAAGAAAAGCTCTATCGCGAGGCAGACCGGGCTACAACATCCTGGGGCGGGCCGCTTTTTAACCTTGCCTTGAGTTTTTATAATCGCGGTAAATATAAGGAAGCAACTGAAGCCATTGAGCAGGCAATGAAAAAAGATCACAGACAAGGCCCATACCTGACACTCAAGGCAATGTGCCTGGACAAAAGCGAACCTCAGATAACTCACAAGTTAATTTATCAGCAGGCAATTAAAGCTTTTGGCGCCGTATCAACACTTTCGGAATGGGAATTGGGCTGGTATTTAACCGCCGTGCGTGCCGTGGGAGATGCAAAGGCAATTAAGGAGGCGGAAGAAGAAAGAAAAAAAAGAAATAAAAAAGGAATACCGGAAGTGTATGAAGATGCGGTATTGCCGGTAGTCAAGGGAGGGCTGGTAAAGAGAAAAAAGGCGATGTTTGATTTTTGATTTTCATTGTGTAATTGCGAGCGCAGCTAAGCAATCTCATGGCTTATCAGCCGGAGCCTTCACCCTTGTGTCTTTTTACGGTTGCAATATTTCTGTAATGCTGTATTATTCTTGAGAAAATCTTTACTAGAAACATTTAAAAACAGTATTTCAGAGCGTAAACAAATATTTTATTTTTCATGAGCTAAATAGATATGCCTAATTTCATTACTAACGCATCGGATAAGGATCTAAAGAAACGCCTCAATGAGTTGATTGCTAAAAGCGAAGAATTAAAATTTCTTGTTGGGTTTTTTTATTTTTCCGGGATCAGGGAATTATATGATGGGCTAAAATCAAATCCAAACACGGTGATTAAAGTATTAGTTGGGCTGAATGTTGATCGTGCAAATTTTGGCCTTATTGAATATTCGGTTACAGAGCAGCTATCAGATGAAGAAAATATTTACAAATACTTTGAATCAATTAAAAAATCTCTTAATGATGAAAATTTCGACACGAAGGAATTTTACAGGCAAGTAAGATTTTTTGTTGAGCTTATTAAAAACGACAAGCTAATTATCCGCAAATCCTATAAACCTAACCATGCCAAGCTTTATTTGTTCAAGCTGGAGCAAAGTCAAGTAGGCAAGAATAATTTGTTTATTACAGGTTCAAGCAATCTAACAAAATCCGGGCTCTCCACTCAAAACGAGTTTAATGTTGAAATTGGTGATTATGGGTTTGAGGATGCCGAGCAATACTTTGATGGGTTGTGGTCAGAGGCTGTAAAGATTACAGAATATCCAGATATTAAAGAGAAGCTCATTCACGTTGTTGAAAAAGAAACCTTAGTCAAAGATGTTACTCCTTTTGAAGCATTTTGTTTGGTTTTGAAAGCTTATTTGGATTCATTTGGGCATAAAGAAATTGGTGAGTCCTTAATAAAAACCTTGTTAGAAAACGGATACAAGCCTTACCAATACCAGCTTGATGCCGTGAAACAAGCGCTGGCAATTATAGAAAATAATAACGGGGTTATTATCGCAGATGTGGTTGGTCTGGGCAAAACTATTATTGCTTGTGCTATTGCCAAGCAGCTTAAGAAAAGAGGTCTTGTTATTTGTCCCCCGGGTTTAGTAGGTGACATAAACAGAAAATCAGGGTGGAAAAAATATGCTAAGGAATTCGGATTATATGATTGGGAAATACGCTCACTCGGTGATTTGGAAAATATCTTAGAATTTGTGAAGAGAGACAAAGATATTGAAGTGATCATAGTTGATGAAGCTCATCGGTTCAGAAACCAAGATACAAAAGATTATGAGTTATTGAAAAATATATGCCGGGGAAAACAGGTAATCCTTTTAACTGCTACGCCCTTTAATAATCGTCCTGGTGATATCCTGTCACTTTTAAAATTATTCATTAGCCCAAAGAAATCATCTATCACTCTAGAAAACAACCTTGTTGACCAGTTTAAAAGCTTCAAAGGATTTTTCGACAGACTGGGTTACATCAAGAAATATAAAAATTCCAACGACAACGCAAAACGAAATAAAGCTACTACCTATTATAAGGCTATGTTTGGCGAAGAAAAAATAGATTTGAAGAAAGTAACTGACCGGGCGCGTTATTTAGCAAAGCAGATAAGGAATGTTATTGAACCTGTGACAATAAGACGAAACCGACTCGATCTTACCAATAACCCTTTTTATCAAAAAGAAGTAAATGATTTATCAAAAGTTACCGATCCTCAGGAATGGTATTATTCATTAAACAAAGAGCAATCAGAATTCTATAATCAGATAATAGGCGATTATTTCGGCGATCCTGATGATGGCGGGCGATTTAAAGGCGCTATATACAGACCGTTTGAGTATGAACAAGGCGTCAAAGAAGAAATGAGTGAAGAAGATAATCGCCAATTCCAACAACAGCGCAACTTATTTGATTTCATGCGACGCCTGCTGGTAAAACGCTTTGAAAGCTCTTTCGGCTCATTTGAGCAGAGCATTAAAAATTTCAAAAGAGTCGCAATTAATTGTCAAAAATTCATAAATCGAACAGGCGAATATATTTTAGATCGGGCACTATTAGAAAAGATTTATGAATTGGATGCTGATGAGATAGAAAAATATCTGGTTGAGTATGAAGAGAAGATCAGCAAGGGAGAATACCCCAAAAATCACAAACGATATAAAGTAAAAGACTTCAAGTATAAGGATGAATTTAAAGATAATTTAGAAGCCGACATACAGCTTTTTGACGATATACTTAAAAAGCTCTCTCAGCTAGATTTGGTGCAGAATGATCCAAAAACAAAATGCCTGATTGATAATATCAAAAACGAATTTGCAAAAAAGCCGGGCAAAAACGAGCCCAAGAGAAAAATCATAATATTTTCCGAGTATGTGGACACAGTTTTATATCTCGAAAAAGCGCTTGATAAGCAATTTGGCAAAAAGATGCTTGTGGTGGCTGGAGATTTGCCGCAATCAAGAATATTATCTATAAATAAAAACTTCGATGCCTCTTATGCAGAGCAGGATAATGAATACAATTTGCTTTTAACTTCAGATAAAATATCAGAAGGTTTTAATCTAAACCGTGCCGGAATGGTTATCAACTGTGATATTCCTTGGAATCCAGTCCGTGTTATCCAGCGTCTTGGGCGCATTAACCGCATAAGTAAAAAAGTTTTTGATGAATTATATATTGTAAATTTTTTCCCGACGGAAACAGGCGCTAAGCTTGTTCAATCACGTGAAATTGCTGCTAATAAAATGTTTTTGATACATACTGCCTTAGGAGAGGACGCCAAAATATTTGATATAGAAGAAGAGCCAACCCCAGCCGGTTTATTTAAACGCCTGCAGCAAAATCCTGATGAACAGGAAGAAGAAAGTTTTTACACTAAAGCCCTTAAGGAATATTTGAAAATCACAGAAGAGAATCCTGCGCTTGTTGAAAATATTGTAAATTATCCCAGGCGCATCAAGGTTGCCAAAAAAGGGCACGAAAATGAACTATTGGTATTTTTTAAAAAAGGCCGTCTTTATGTTAGCGGCTCAGCAACAGATTTAGAGACGCCGGAGCCCTACCACAGCACGTTTGAGGAAGTTTTTAATAAAATTGTATGTTTGCCCAGTGAAAATGCGCTGGATTGGAACACTGATAATTTTTGGAAGACCTATAAGGCTATTCAGGATTTTCGTGACTATCGTCTTGGACAGGTAAGCGAGCAGAGTCTGGAGCAAAAAGCCTTCAACAATCTTGAGTCTCTGATTCGTAACACAAAAGAAGATTTAATGCCCCACAAGGATTTTTTGCGCACCCTAAAGGAAGATATTTTAGGCTACGGGACATTGGCAGATTTTACCTTACGAAGGATAATGAATTTGAAAGATAATAATGCAAAAGAAATTGAGGCATTAAAGAATGAATTGGGCTTAGATTATCTTATCAAGGAAAAGTCTCGTCAGAGGGATCAGAAAAAAGAAATCATTATAGCTATAGAGAATAAAAAACTATGAGCGAATCCAGGGCAATACTGGAAAATGTAATAAACGATTTTTCGCCGGACAAATTTACTCTTTTTTTTAGAAAAAAGAGCCGCAATTTTGTGGCGCGGGAAGATAGCTACTCTCGGTATAATGATGATGATTTCAAAAATGGCATACAGCTTGGAGAAATAAAATATCAGGAAAATGAGCGCCTGCTGATCTGCGCTTTTGAGGTTAAAAAACCTCTATCGGAGAGGGCAGGTAAAAAATCTCAATACGACAAAGCTAAAGCTATACTCAAATCGGCTGAAAACCAAAAATGCTATGCTGGCATTTTTATTTTCTACGATGCAAATGGCAATTTCCGTTTTTCATTAGTTTATCCTGAATATGCAGCTCACAGAAGAAAGTGGTCTAGCTTCCGGCGCTTTACTTATTTTGTCAGCAATGAATTTACCAACAAGACCTTCTTGCAGCGCATTGCCGCCCATGATGATGATTTTACATCACTGGAGAAAGTCAAGGAATCCTTTGCCGTCGGACCAGTTACCAATTTATTTTACAAAGAATTTTTTGAAGAATATGGAAAACTTGTTCAAGCTGTAAGGAAAATAAATAAAATTGATGAAGAAAAGGCGCGGGATTTTGTTCTGCTCTTTGCCATACGCACCATCTTTTTGGGCTTCATTCAAAAAAGAAAATGGCTGGGCGACAACGAAAAATTCATCCAGCATTTCTTTACCGCCTATCAGGCGACCAGAGAAAAAGACAAGTTCTATGAAGACTGGCTTTCCATCCTGTTTTTTGAAGCGCTCAATCACCGGTTTTCTCCCCGCAGGCATTTGCCCGCCCAATTCAACGACTCCTTAAGGCTTGCTCCCTATCTGAACGGTGGTCTGTTCAAGGAAAAGAAAGAATACGACGAGCAGGGCTGGCTAATACCGGATAACGAAATCGCCGGTTTCTTTGATTTCCTTTTCTCGCACAGCTTTACCATTGAAGAAAGCTCGCTGAACGACGCCGAACTCCAGCTCAACCCGGAATTTTTGGGCATTATCTTTGAGCGCCTGATCAATAAGGCTGACGGAGCGGTTTACACGCCGCGCACCGAAGTTGATTTGATGTGCCGCCTGAGTCTCGTCCAATGGCTCAACAAAAATCTTGACTTGCCGATCACCAAAACCAACCTGTATGAATTGTTTTTCCGCGAAGGCGAAGCGGAGGAAGACCAGAAGGAAGGCAGCTTCTCCAAGAAAGAAGCGCGCGAAATCCTTGACAAAATGGAAAGCCTGGCGATTTGCGATCCGGCGGTCGGGTCCGGCGCTTTTCTGGTCGGCATGATGCAGGTCATGGACGAGACCGAGCAAATCCTCAAAGTACGTTACGATCTCGATTCACAAAATGTATTTGAAAGAAAAAAGTCGATCATTGCCCAATCGCTCTACGGCGTGGAAGTCAAGGAATGGGCGGTCTGGATTTGCCAGTTGCGTTTGTGGCTCTCCCTCTTTGTGGAAGCGCCCGATGAAATGCGGTATTCGCCCACGGCAATTCTGCCCAGCCTGGAATTCAAAATCCGGCAGGGCGATTCGCTGGTGCAGAGAATCGGCAACAAAACATTTCCTGTTGCTGGCCATGCGAATGTCGGCAAAGGCGTCAAGGACAAGGTCACAAAACTCAAAAATATAAAAACGGAATACTTCTACAACAAAGCCCATGTTGATGACTGGGAAATCCGCCAGCGTGAACTGGCCGTCTTTGAAGAAATACTGCAAACGGAAATGAACGAAAAGCAGCAGGAAATATTTGTCTTGAAGCACCAGAAGAGAAGCGAAACCGCATCGCTTGCCGGTATTGACGAAATCAAACCCAAACAGTCGGCGCTGGATTTCGACAAGGAAAGAATCAAAGAACTGGAAGCGCAGATTGCCGAACTTCAGGAACAGAAAAAAAGCATCCGCCAAGACAAGCCGCTAGTCTGGAACATCGAGTTCGCCGAAATATTTGTCGAAAAAGAAGGCTTCGACATCGTCATCGGCAATCCGCCTTATGTGCAGAAGGAAGACATTGCTGACCCTTTAAAAAAAATCAAGGACAAAAAAGAATACAAGGCCTGTTTGCAGGAAATGGCGCGGATGGATTTTCCGGAAGAGTTTCCGGCCAAAAAGAAAATCAATGCCCAGTCCGACCTCTACACTTATTTTTATATCCGCGCCTTGCGCCTGCTCAACCCGCGGGGCATTCATACCTTTATCTGCTCCAATTCATGGCTGGATGTGGGCTACGGCGTCTGGCTTCAGGAATTTCTGCTCAATCGCTGTCCGGTGGAATTGATTATTGACAACCACGCCAAACGCAGCTTTGAAGCGGCGGATGTCAACACCATCATCTCCGTCATTCACGCGCCGCGCAAAAAAATTGACCCGCAGCATATGGTGAAATTTGTCGCCTTCAAGAGGCCGTTTGAAGAAGCGATTTATACCGAAAACCTTTTGGCTATTGAGAATTCCGACAAAGTTATCTCCAATAAGATCTTCCGCGTTTACCCCATTACGGTAAAGGACCTCAAAGAAACCGGCACAGAATACGAAAACGAAGCAAAGAAAAAGTTGGGTGTCGGAAAATACGAAGGCAATAAATGGGGCGGCAAGTATCTCCGCGCGCCTGATTTTTTCCTAGAACTTATAAAACAAAATCAAAATATTAAAAAAATATCTGATATCTGCATCATAGATGGATATGTCCATGATAACAATACCGGGCAATCATTTCCCAAGACGCATTTTATTAAATCAGTAAAAAATACTCGAAGCATTCATCTAAAGAAAAACAGCGAAGGCGTAATTAAATATGGAGTGAAAACTGAAGGAAATTCACGCGTGATAGCACCCATTCTTATGGCTAGAACATATGGCCGTGACCATTTGGTTTTATATAATTCAGAAGGTATAATTGGCAAAGAATTCTATAAAATAATTCCCCAAAATAATGATGAAATAATTACCATAGCCGCTTTTTGTAATTCGACATTTTTTATTCTCGAAAGAGAATTATTTGGATTAACAAATCTTGGTGGTGGTGGGTTGAAATTCAGCGCTGATGATATTGGATGCTTTTATATTCCAAACGGATTATTTTTTAATCAGGATAAATATTTAAAAACATTCTTTGAAAGGGAAATAGAAACTATATTTGACGAATGCGGAATTGACCCGGAATCAAAAACACCGATTGAAGAGCAGGAACCCAAACCGCTGCCGGACCGCGCCGAACTGGATAAAATAGTTTTCGATGCGCTGGATCTGAACAAAGAAGAACGCAAAGAAGTCTATCGCGCCGTCTGCCGCCTCGTCTGGAACCGCATCAGCAAAGCCAAAAGCTTATAATATAATGGTATAATGAGAAATAATTGTGTTTTGCGCTAATTGCGGCATAAAGATAATGGCAATAGACAATTGCCGTTATTCCTGAAACGTAAAGATAAGAAGCAAAAAGGAATTTTTATAATGAAAAGCATTTCAGAAGATCTCATTATCGATATACGAAAATTATTGGATATAGAAAAAGAATATAACAAATATGTCTATGAAACAAAAGGACCTGAAACAAAACAAGAAATTGAAGTTTACCTTAAAAATATAATGAGCAAAGCAAAAGATGCGTATACTTTAAGGCACAAGATATTACTTAATTCTGAGGAAATAGATATAATCCAGATTCGCGATAATGGTGTTAAAGAAATATTAAGTAAAATCAGGGAAAATAAGGACAAATTTTATTCTGTTTCTGCCCATATACAATTCTCAGGATTATTGAATGGAAATCGCGATGACAATAAAAAAATATCTACGGATCTTTCTGATCAATTGTTATCCGATGATGACTTGCTATTGAAATTTCATGGCTCGTTCAGTTATATTGATTACTATATTAGAAGGATTAAAGTCGGGCCAATTATTTACACATCCTATCTTCCAATCGCTTTAAAACAATATTTTTCCGAGGTAAGGCAAGCTTATGCATTTGGTTTGTATAGATCGAGCATAATTATGTGCAGAAGTGTGTTGGAAATTAGTTTGTATGATAAATTAAAGAGAAAAAAATTAATCTCTAATATTACAAGTAATGTTACTGATATGAAAAAATACTTTGATGATAAACTTTTTGAACTCATAAAAATTACAAAAAATAATAACATAATTAATAAGCATCTCTCAGATCGGTGTCATGAAATTAGAGAAATAGCAAACAAGGTTTTACATTTAAAAGAAGATGAAATTAAAGTAGCTGAAGATGACGTATTAAAGATGATAAAAGATACATTGGAAATTGTAGAATATTTGTATAAATAAATGAAGAAGCTTATTGTTTTTATCACCGCATTATTATTTAAAGTAGTTCAAAAGGAGATAATTTCCGAAGTGTAAATCGGGGTCGAATATTTATTCTTGACATTTCATTTTAAAAAAAACTAGTGGTGATGAAGTGAATTCAAAAATGCTGTTTTACATCCCTGAGTACAGACCTTTAGCTGACATTCCTATGATTAAAAGAAGATTTATATTGGCAGAAAAAATCAAAAGTGAAAAAATTGGGACAGTTGTTACAGGGAGAAGTGCCACAGATGAAGATGTTTTATCATTTCATACGCCTGAATATGTTGATGCATTAAGAACAGGTTATCCAGATGAAATTGCTTCCTCTGGCTTACATTGGTCTGAAACATTATATGAAGATGCTAAAAAAAATACAGGATCGCTACTCAACGCCATAGATGAATCTTTGTCAAAAGGAGTCTCCGGCGCACTGGGGCTAGGAGGACATCATGCTTTGCCGGAGCATGGTGGTGCGTTGAGCGTTTTAAATTGCATCGGTATTGGTGTCATGTATGCAAAAAAAAGAGTTCAACGAGTCCTTATGCTAGATTTGGACATGCATTTTTCGAATGGGACTACTATAGGACTAGCAGACGCAGAAAATGTTTTCCTGTTTGATTATTATGGCCAAGCCTATAATTTTAACAGGCCAAACATCCCTCATTTATTCAGGGATCTTTCAGGTGAACCATACGGCGCATCCTATCTAAACATGCTCAGAAACGAGTTGCCTCGGACAATTGATCAATTTCAGCCAAATTTATGCATATACCTTTCAGGTATGGATGTTTATAGGGGTAGTGCTAATGCAAGATTGCTTTTAACCGAAAAAGACATTCAGGACAGGGAAGAATTTGTATTTAATCAATTTGCGGAGAGAAAAATACCCATCGCCTATACATACGGCGGCGGATACTATACAGAGGAAACTGCCGCAAATCTTTACTATCTGGCAGCCAAAGCAGCTAGTGATGCTTTTTTAAAATTTTATAATTCTTAAACCGGTCTATGCAAATTACGCCTGCGTAAAATTATAGAAACCATGGGCAGATTATAATTTAATGATTTAATCAATAATGATAATAATGAAGGTTCTGTTTTGTATAGCACAAAACATAAAAGTGTAATTAAAATCATAGCTCTTGATCTTGAAGGTACTTTGATTGCTAGTGCAAACAACCCCGTTCCGCGCCCAGGGCTTTATCAGTTTCTGCAATGGTGCAAGAAAAATTTCAAACAAGTTGTCATATATACCTGCGTTGATGAGCCTATCTTCAGGTCAATAGCAAACAAATTAGTCATAAATGAAGCTGTCCCGTCTTGGTTCAGGGAAATTAAATATGTTGAATGGGACGGTATGATTAAAGATTTATATAATATTGATGGCATAGAACCCGAGCAGGCAATAATTGTTGATGATATGGAAATTTTCATTTCAGAAAACCAGAAATCGCAATGGATAGAAATAAAAACCTTTGATTTTCCCTATCCTGAAGATGACAATGAATTTATCAGGGTGGCTAATGCCATTAGGGAAAAATTCTAAATTTACATTTTTTGTGAAAAAGGTGACGGTTCTATTTAATTTTAATATCAATAATAAACGGATTGATTCTGCTGATTTGGCTATGCATTAATCTATAGTTGTTTCTTATTAAATGAAATATGCTAGTAGAAGGTGAAAAAAGTAATCACAGTTTGTTAATTGTTAGATTTCTTATTTGGAGGTATGCGTGATGCCAAGGGCAACAGAGGGGAATATCAAAAAGTCGATTATCAAAGCGATCGACAAAGCCGCCAAAGAGATCAAAAAACTAACAGGTGAGCATTTAAGAAAGTCGCCGGAGTATATACTTAATGTTTATATTGTAAAAGAAATCTGTAAAATATTTCAGACGATAGGTTTCCGGTTTGAGATGAGGTTTTCCGATCTGTTCAGAGTCTTTAACATAACCCCGAGGTTTCCCAAGTATATTGGAGAAGGAGCAAAGTTTGACATTGTCTTGACATCAAGAAGAACGTCGCGTCCTAGACATGTAATTGAGGTTAAAAGATCCATCTCAAATAGGCAGATTGCGAAAGAAACAAAGAGGATAAAATTTGTGGCTGAGTCAAATCATGGTAGTAGGCGTTTAGAGAAAGGATTCATCGTGTGTGTGGCTCGTATAAAGGAAAGAGGAAGGCCGGCAGAAACTTTAATTGAGAATCGTGCAAAAATAATTAGGAAGATTGTTGGCTTGAGATTCACTGTTACCGAACTGCACAAGATGTATGAGTATGGTGAGCTTGGATTCGCCAAGAATGAAAGATTAATAGTTGTTGTATTCGAGATAAAGAATCGATCAAATCGCTAAAGGAGTAAGTATGAAAGGCTTAATATATAATCTGGAATTATAGAAGAATACGGGACAGGTACAATTATCGTCTATAATATTTATTTTTGGATGATGACCTGCGCCAGAGTGACACACTGTACTATTTAACCCCGGAAGAAAATGTTATTGTGAAGGGACATAAATAAAAGATACATCAAATGGCATAATTTAATAACTGAACCTGCACCGTATTAACAAGGTAAAGCAAATGCAAAAAACAGAAAATCAGGAGTACGGAATCCATAGTATTATGATGTAATGAAAATATTTCGTAAGGACTTAAGACAAAGATTTCATGAATGAAGTAACTTTTAATGATACTGAGAAAACCCGAAATATTTTAAATCGTCTTATTAACGATTCTCGTCTTTACAGTCAAAGTAAAGATTATAAGGATTTATTAGACTTTGTGGTGCGCCTGCGCAATTTCGCGCCGTTTAATGCGATGCTTTTACAGATACAGAAGCCTGGATTGAGCTATGCGGCTTCGGCCAGCGACTGGTGGAAAAGTTTTCAACGCAAACCGAAGCGCAATGCACGTCCGCTTCTGATTCTCTGGCCGTTCGGTCCAGTGGCGCTGGTTTATGATGTCATGGACACTGAAGGTAAACAGCTTCCCGAAGATGTTGATACTTTTCATGCTCGTGGGACCATTAATAAAAATCGTGTTTTGTATTTCATTTCAAAGATGGAGAAAAAACGCATCGAAGTATACTGGATGGATGCGGGCGACAAAAAAGCGGGTGAGATTCGTGTAATAAAGCGGGCGGATGAAGATAGCAAATTAAATTATTATCACATGGATATTAATCGCAATCATGAACCTGCTACTCAATTCGTAACTCTCACACATGAATTGGCTCATTTGTTTTTAGGACACCTTGGTCAAGACAAAGCGATGAACGTACCTGAGCGGCGACAACAATCGTTAATGATGGCTGAGCTAGAAGCTGAATCAGTGGCTTATCTGGTTTGCGCACGCAGTGGCGTAAAATCAAAGTCTGAAACATATCTAAAAAATTATGTTGATAACAATACAACGATAGATGATTTGGATGTTTATAATATCATGCGCGCCGCCGGCCAAATCGAAACAATGCTTGGCCTGACCGACAATACAAAGTTCATTTAAAGATGATTATAAGGTCAAAGGAAGTAATGATGAAAATCTTATTTGATCAATCCGGCAACCCTATCAATCCAGGAGAAATCAAAAATGCTGTTGATGATTTCGGTAAAAGTTACGCAGCGACAGTAAACAATATTATCAGAAGCTCGCAGCGGAGTTTGACACAAGATATTTTTGCTGAAAACGTGGCTAGGCTTATGGCAAATTTCAAAATGACACGCAAAGGTCTGTTTAATGGGATCAAATATTTAAATGGTGCTGTTCAAGACCCAAATGGTCAAATATTATCATGCTGGTTACTGATAGGCAGCGATGCCATCAATCTTAAAAATTACCTACTGCAACAGAATGTCAAAAATACTAAAAGAACGCTGGCTGAGTTGTCTGCAAATGCAAAAGATAAAGCCAGCGCAGATCTTTGGATAATGTTCAAAAAGCTTTTATCCGTATGCATGAGCGACGGATCATACGGTCTTGTGGCTGCCAGTAAGATTTTGTTTTCAATATTTCCGGAAATTGCACTTCCGATTGACAATGTTCAGTGGAAAAGTATTTTTAAGACAGTTGATTACAGTGACGTAACAGCTTTGATGGCCCATGAAATCATCACCTGGGAAAACCAAACAGGTCATCAACTCGATTCATGTGATACTTCCGGTTCGTTTACCGTTGTTGCCGTTTACAATGTCATGGCTATGAAAGCTCGGCCATAAATATACAAGGAAGTTAAAATGCCACAAAATGCTAATGCAGGTCGTGAAGCAAATCTGTTTGGTCATAGAATAGCAAAAATTGTTGCAGAAGAATTACATCTTGAATTCACCGGTCATTCATCAAGTAATCAGTGCAAAGGACCTAAGGGCATAGGTGTTATTAAATCTGCAAAAGAAGGTAATGCTTATATCGGTATTTTGAAGACAATGCTGCCTAGATTAGATATAATTTATGCTGCCATAGGATGCGATAAAAATACATATCAGGTATTTGAGGTGACTAAAAATAAGGTTGAAGAATTTAAATTTGAACCGACTTCAAAGAAAAATAAAAATCAGTGGTTCATAAAAGTTCGTGATATTAAGAAACTCCGGCCAGTATTGAAAATTAGTGATACAGGTAGTACTTCTGCTAAAAAAATAATGCCTTCAAAAGTAGTTCATAAAAAAGAACATAAACAAACTCAAAATATAGAGAAAAGAATCCAAGAACTGTTTGAATCTTACAATAATATAATGGATGAATTACGGGACCTGAAAGTTATCAGAAGCACGAATAATCCTGCCGGTGATTATGGCGAATATCTTGCCGAACATAAACTGGGACTTATACAAGCGCCAAAATCATCTAAAGGATATGACCTGACAGATAATAATGGTACAAAATATCAGGTTAAAACAAGAAGGCTGACAAGGCATAATAAATCACGACAATTGGGTGGTTTTCGCGATCTTGATGAAAAACTATTTGATTATTGTCTTGCAATAATCCTTACAGAAGATTTCATTCTTAATGAAATGTGGGTAATATCACATGATATAATATGCAAATATACGCGCGATACTACTCGTGGATTTCAGCGTCTTGTGCTTGATGGTAAATTATTAAAGGAAATCGGTGTAAAACGTATTTTTTAATTATCAGAAGATTCTATTGATATAAAATATAAGAAAGACTGTTATGGAAAGCTCCAGACACATACCTAAATGGACAAAACGTGTTGTTACCGATATGGGCGGACGTGATCCTTTGGGATTATCGCGCGTCGGTCAGATAATAACTGATTATCTGCTGACGGGTATCATTACGCAGACAGACCGGGCAAGGTATTATTCTTTCTACTGCTGGGCTTTATGGCACATACAGATGGAGGAATCACCAAAAAGGTTTCAGGATTTTGTCGATGGCTTTCGCCGAAGAGAGGCTGCTGTTGCTCTTGCAACAGTTCTCAACAATGAATCAACATCACCCGTTGGTGTTACTGCCGTCAAGATTAATATAAATGAAGGCAGAGATGAAAAACAATTTAACACCGACTTCAGAGTATTGCCTTCAAATCAGCTTGGCGGCTATGGTCAATATTATGCCGGATCAATATATAACCTTGGGTTGACCCATCGTTTGGAAGACGGTATTGATCGCGTCACGGAAGGCAATGCAGTGGATCTTGCGACGTGTTTTCATGATTCTGTAAAAAAAACTCCATACATAAAAAAACTTTTATATCTTGAAAAAACCATTGCATTAAAGGATTTGGAATTATCAAAGCAATTTCTTACCATTGATGCGCTTCCGGAACCGGTGTGCCATCAAGAAAGGGAAATCTTACGGAAAATATTTTTCTCGTTCGATAAAGAAAAAACCGGTGAAAGAGAGCTGCTGCGACGTCTCTCTCTGGCCCAGATTCTTTATGTTATTTCAGAATATGAATCGAAAGGACAGCCTGCCAGGTTTGATGACGTCGATTGGTATCTAGTCTTTCCTGTTTATTATTATAGTGTCCTTGAATTCGAGGATAAATCTACAAGTCCTTACGTATGTCCTGATAAATTTGCTGTTTGTCACTCTCTTTGGAAACAGTATAGCCTTCAACAGTTTGTAACTCAGGCAATTGAAAATCTGTTGTATGCAGTTCTGGAGACAGTTGGTTCAGAAAGCGGAGGCATGTCTCTCGATGATACGATCTCCATGCTTCTTAAGTCCGACTTTATGTCAATTTTAAAGGATGTGACCGGCAATACCTGTAAATATCCATGGCAATTGCTTGCCAGTTTTGATGTGGATAAAATTCCGGAGGAACGGGATTCCTTAAAACTACAGAAGAAATTATCCATAACGAACGAAAAAAGTGAAGCAGGTATACTAGGTCGCGATGAAAAATCTCCAGGCTCCGCATTGGCGATTGCAATGCTTCTTCTTTCCTGTATTTATGGAAAGTGGCGTGGTATCAAGAGTGATATCGGATGCTCTTATGTCGTCCAGCACGCAGGGCACGAATTATGGATGGGCTTTGTGATTCCATACCTAGATTCCTGGTTGAAAAAAGAAACTACTTGGGCCGATACACTACGTTATATGATTGAAAGTTTTATTATTAATCAGCATGACCGTATTATGTATGAAAAGAGAAGACTCGATAGTTGCTGGTTGAGTCGTGTCGAAGGGAAATTAGTTAAAGAACAAGACTATGATCCTAAATGGCGATCATCAAGGCACGGAAACGCAGTCACAATTCTAAGGGACTTGGGTTTTGTGGAAATAGATTCGGATGATAAAAAAATATCCATAACTAAAGATGGACGTAAGATACTCCAGCAGGCAATGAGCGATTGATATGAAACAAACACCCCTAAATCTTCACGACCTGCTACATCATGCTTCCTATGATCATGCAGTTATCTGCACATATACTTTTGACCCTGATTTTTTTGAAGAATACTGCCTAGACAAATTCAATTCGCTGAAAACAAATGGCAATATCAGCGTTATAGTTGATGATGATACTTATTTTCAGGCTATTACAGGTCCAGCAGACAGTAAAGCAAAATTGGCAAACCTCAGATACCTGTTACATCCCATAGATGTTCCTGGTAGGTTTCATACTAAAATATTTCTTTTTACGAGTAAAAATAAAGGGCGTCTGATTATTGGCAGTGCCAATTTCACAAAACCGGGTATTACCTCTAATGCGGAGATGATCAATTACTACGACTATGAAACAGAAAAAAAAGAAGAGTTTAAATATCTATTTCAATCTGTTTTTATCTATCTGAATAAAATAAGTGGTAGGTGGCCGAGCAATGCTTTAATTTCTAATCTTAAAAGCATAGAACGAGAAGCTCCTTGGCTATTGGCAGAAAATCCCATTGGACAAGACAGTGAAGTAAAATTTATCCATAATCTGGAAACATCTTTATGGGATCAAGTCAAATCTAACTTTACCCCTCCTGTTGATACCATTTATGTGCTGTCAAGATTTTTCGATGCCAATACAAACTTATTAGATACGGTTAATAATTCTTTAAAGCCAAAAAAAATAGTAATATTTACTCAAAATGGAATTACAACTCTAACAAATGCATG
>MWCF01000088.1 GCA_002069855.1 Elusimicrobia bacterium ADurb.Bin231
TGACTTTCGACTTTTTAGACGATAATACTACTTTTTTGAGATCGTTTCAACAACATTTTTTAACCTTTAAGCCCATTCTGAATGCAGCGCAGCGGGATGAATAATCCCATTGTTCCCGTCATTGCGGGGAGCGTAACAACAAAGTAATCTTAAAGGCGGAGATTATTTCGTCGTCCTGAGATAATTGCGTCTCCTCGTAATGACAAACATTTGGTCATTGCGAACGGAGTGAAGTAATCCCGTCTTTGCCGGTAGTAATGCTATACTGAGAACGGAGATGTATGTGCAGTTTCGTCCCTATTGCTTAAAAATTGAAATTATTATACAATACCCTTCTTATGATTACCGAAAAAATTATCATTAAAGGCGCCCGTCAGCACAATTTAAAAAATATTGATCTTGAAATACCAAGAAATCAACTTGTTGTAATAACAGGTCTTTCCGGCAGCGGCAAGTCGTCTCTTGCGTTTGATACTATATATGCCGAAGGGCAGCGAAAATATGTGGAGTCTCTTTCAGCGTATGCTCGCCAGTTCCTGGAGCAAATGGAAAAGCCGGATGTTGATCAGATAATAGGGCTCTCTCCTGCCATAGCGATTCAGCAGAAAGCGCCTTCGCGCAATCCGCGTTCCACAGTCGGAACGGTAACTGAAATTTACGATTATTTGCGGCTTCTTTTTGCCAGGATAGGCATTCCTCATTGTCCTGATTGCGGTTCTGAAATAAAACCGCAGTCCGTCCAGCAGATGGTATCAGCTATAATGGGCTACCCTCATGGAACAAAAATATCGCTATGCGCCCCTGTCATAAAAGGCAGAAAGGGAGAATATAGAGAACTTTTTAAAAATGTTTTACAAAAAGGGTTTGTCACTGCCAAAATAGACGGCAAACTTTATGATCTGGAAAACCCTCCCCGTCTGGAAAAACAGAAAAAGCATGATATATCCGTTTTAATAGACCGCATAGAAATATCTGAAGAAATGAAATCCCGCATTTCGGAATCCATAGAAACAGCGTTAAAACTTTCCGGCGGAATAGTTGAGTTGGATTTGATTGAATTGCCAAAAAATTATTCCGTCAGGGGAATAAATAAAAAAGAATTCGAAAAAAAATTCCCCGTAATTTTATCGGAAAATTTTTCTTGCGCGCTATGCGGCAAAAGTATATCTGAAATTTCTCCAAGATTCTTTTCTTTCAATTCCCCTTACGGCGCATGCCCGGATTGCGACGGACTCGGCAATAAAATAGAGATTGACGAAGATCTGGTAGCCCCGGATAAAAATCTTTCTATTAACGAAGGCGCTATACTGCCATGGTCAAAGCCCATTACAACAAGAAGACACAGGTGGTCAGGCGCGTGGACAAATTACTACCATTCAATGCTTTCAGATGTAGCAAAAAGGCACGGCTTTTTACTTTCTACTCCGTATAAACAATTATCCGCGGCTAACAGAAACTACATTATGTACGGGGATGGGGATTTTGAGGGCGTTATAACAAATCTTGACAGAAGGTACAAGGAAACCGAATCTGAATTTGTAAGAGAAGAAATCTATACCAAGTATATGGTGTCCAAGGTGTGCGGAAAATGCGCAGGTCTTCGTCTTAAAAAAGAGGCGCTATCAGTTACTGTGAACGGAAAGAATATCTCGGAAATTACAGCCATGTCTATAAAAAATGCCGCCAGATTCTTTTTGGAAATAAATCTTGGAGCCACAGAAAAATTGATTTCCAAAGAAATAATAAAAGAAGTCTGCGCACGCCTTAATTTTTTAGAAAATGTGGGTCTTGATTATATAACATTGGATAGGGAATCCGCAACTCTTTCCGGCGGAGAAGCGCAAAGGATTCAACTTGCCACTCAAATAGGTTCCGGACTTGTCGGTGTGCTGTATGTTCTTGATGAGCCCACAATAGGTCTTCATCAAAGGGATAATGAGCGTCTGCTTTCCACTCTTTTTAATCTAAGGGATCTCGGTAACACTTTGATAGTTGTAGAGCATGATGAAGCGACTATACGGTCTGCGGATTATCTTATTGATCTTGGCCCAGGCGCAGGAATAAACGGAGGGAATATTGTGTTTGCCGGTCATCCGGATAAAATCGCGGACTCTGAGCATTCTCTTACCGGGAAGTATTTGAATGGCAAGATAAAAATATCAGCTTCTAAATCGGGAAGGACCGGCGCGGCGAATTTTATAGAAATAATCGGAGCCTCGCAATTTAATTTGAAGAATATAAATGTAAAAATACCTCTTGGCCTTTTTACTGTGATTACAGGAGTGTCTGGCAGCGGCAAATCAACTTTGATAAACGAAATTTTTTATAAGGCTCTTGCCCATAAAATTTATGGTTCCAAAGATTTGCCGGGAGTGCACAAATATATAAAAGGCATAGAAAAAGTGGATAAAATAATTCTTGTGGATCAGTCGCCAATAGGCAGAACTCCACGCAGCAATCCGGCAACTTATACAGGGGTTTTCGGCGAAATAAGAAAGTTATTCAGTATGCTGCCTCAATCAAGAATAAAGGGATATTCTCCGGGCAGATTTTCTTTTAATGTGAAAGGAGGCAGATGCGAGTCCTGCGGCGGAGACGGCACAAAGAAGATAGAGATGCAGTTTTTGCCGGATATATATGTTAAATGCGAGGTTTGCGGAGGAGCAAGATTTAACGAAGAAACACTTTCTATAAAATATAAAAACAAAAATATTGACGAGGTTCTGGATATGTCTGTAAGCAATGCTCTTTTGTTTTTCGAGAATGTTCCTGCGATAAAAAAAGTTCTTTCCACTTTGAATGATGTGGGTCTGGGATACATCAAAATAGGCCAGCCAGCGACCACTCTTTCCGGAGGCGAAGCCCAACGCGTAAAACTTGCCGCGGAACTTACAAAAAGGGCAACAGGCAACACGGTGTACATACTGGACGAGCCGACTACTGGTTTGCATTTTGCGGACACGCATAAACTTATAGAAGTTCTGCACCGGCTGGTTTCAGCGGGAAATTCCGTGATAGTAATAGAACATAATTTGGATGTAATAAGTACTGCGGATTGGATAGTGGATCTTGGACCTGATGGTGGGGATAAAGGCGGTCATGTGATATATCAGGGGTATCTGGACGGACTTATCCGTGAAAAAAGATCTTATACTTCCCGGTTCCTGAATGAATTTTTAAAAAGATTTTAACGCCGGGCACGCGACGTTGTGTCTCAGAATACAATGTCCATATATTGTCTATTAAAAATTCCATTAATCAAAAAAAACTGCTTGACAAATTAACTAATTTAATTATAATATATTATAGATATGGACACATAATTTTCTTGCCAACAATTTTCAGTAACCAAAGAGGTACAGAATGGTGGACAAGTATAATAGAAACCTGGGAAAGGTATTGTATGTGTTTTGCGCAACAATAATACTGTCTCTTTTGGTAGAATCAAAAGCTTCCTCAGAGGAAACATATAAAAGAGCAGTATCAAAAAATATCACCTATCAAGACATCAATTCATCAAACCAAACAAACGAACTGAATCAAACTTCTAAAAAGCAGGGTGTTTTGTCGGTTTCAAAAGGTTCTTCCCAAACAATGTCTGTTGGTCCGGAATCTTTTACCACGGATATTAACGGCAATATATATATATGCGATACCGCAGGCGGAACAATACAGATTTTTTCTCCGCGCGGCAATTATAAATCAGAAATTTCTCTTGATAAGAATATTGTCATTAACGATATAGCTGTGGATTCCGCAGGGCGTATTTATATTTACGACAGCATAGAGAATCTTTTGCACCAGTTTACTCAGGACGGCAAAACAGCAGGCAGAATAAATATTTCTTCAGCAAAAATCGGGGCAAGGGGTCCCATGCATATTGTCGGCGATAAAATCTATATTATAGATGCGGATCAAAGGGATATTTTAATAGGAAAAATCACCGGTAATGTCCTTGCCGCCCCTTCATTAGAAGAATTAGCGGTTTTACCGGATATAGGCATAAATGCTCCGAGTGGCAGAAAATATTTTATGGAGGTTTCAGGCGACGGCGCAGCAGCAGTCAAAATTTCCGGCACAAACAATCTTATAAGAAACGTCAAGGTTCCTGTGTCAGGCGTTCTTTCCGCTACTTTCCTTAAAGAAGATAAAAAGGGCAATTTTTATGTTCAAATTGAGCGAATATTAAACGGAGAATTATCTCTTGAAGTATATAAATTTGATTTTGCGGGTCAGTATGTAAGCCGCATTGATTTAACTGATAAAGATTATTTTTTCTGGACTGTGCGGTTTATGGATGTTGATGACAGGGAAAATTTATACCAATTTGTTCCCGGAAAAGATTCCGGGAAATTAAATATTTATAAAAAATAATCTCATGGCAAACACAAAAAAGATTGTACTATTATGCGCCTTGTTTCTATTGACATCTTTTACACAGCTCCACTCTTGGGCAGGTGTGGAATGGGGGCCTGAATCTCGCGAGGATATAATGAATACTGCGAATGCAATGAGAGATTCCAAGTGGACGCCCTCTGCCACTTTCACCAATTACGGTTGGTCCGGCGGCTATAATAAGACATACTATGCAGGCACCATATACACAGGCGTTCCTTATACTCAAGGCAACCCGCAGGATTCTCTAAGTGATTTTTTACTTCTTATAAGAAATACTTCAGGCGGCTGGCAAGGTTCCGGCTATGGCAATGATTGTTCCGGTTTTGCAAGTATTTGCTGGCGTCTTCCTTCAAGAAATGTAACATCAACTTTCGGCAGCGGTATAGGATCATATTGGGATTCTCTCGGTCCTAATGGCAGCGCTAAATCAACTGATACTGTTAAGTTGATAGAAGGCGACGCTCTGAATTCAGTTTCCGGCGAGCATATAATACTTTTTAACAGATATATTACCGGAGGGATTGAGTCCGTAGAACAAACTCCGTGGAATGTTCAAAATAGAATATGGAAATACGCGAGTCTTGAAATATACAGACCTTTAAGAAGAAAGAGTTTAACTGACGGCACCAGCGGTCCTGTAGGGGATCAATCTCCAGATGTCGGTGGCGGCGGAGGCGGAGACAGTGAACCTGAGCCGCCTTTACCTCCGGAACCAGATCCTGATGGCGGAGAGGACAATACCGCTGAATTTGATTTTCGGTTAAAGGTTGAACCTTCTACCGGTCAGGCATCCATCGGTGGAAGCGTATCCGCCAAAGTAACTGCCACATTGATTTCCGGGACATCCCGTTCCGTGAATTTTTCCGTTCTTGATCTGCCGGCAGGAGTAATTGCCAATTCCCTCGCTCCGCTTAATCCTACAGGAGACAGAACATTAACTTTTAATGTCGCTTCGGGAACGCCGGAAGGAGATTATTATATCATTGTAAGAGCTTCCGGAGGCAATTCTACATTGGAAACGAGTTATATTCTTACAGTAAAAGATACCACTCCGCCCGCTACAATTTCCAAAGTTAATGACGGTCTTGCCGCGGACATAGATTTGACAAGTACAGTAAACAGGATTTCAGCCAATTGGACAGCATCTTCGGATCGCGAAAGCGGTATAGAATCTTATTATTATGCCGTAGGCACCACAGCCGGCGGAACCAATGTAATCAACTGGACGAATAACGGAACTGATTTATCAGTAAATATTGAAGATTTATCTCTGAATTATGGCCAAACATATTATTTTTCCGTTAAAGCGAAAAACGGTTCAGGACTGTATTCAACCCCTAAAAATTCAGACGGTATGAAAGTTGATTCTCTTCCCGCTGGTGTTACAGTTAATGACGGCCTCGGAGCGGATATAGATGTTACAAAATCAAATTCACAACTTTCCGCGAACTGGACTGCATCAGGGGGATGCGACAGCGGAATATCTATGTACTGGTATGCGGTGGGCACAACACAGGGCGGAACTGATGTTGTAGGCTGGAAAGCAAATAGTTTGAAAAGGAATGTTACAATAGGCGGTTTGTCTTTAACCGACGGGCAGAAATATTATTTCTCTGTAAAAATTGTTAATGGTGTGGGATTGGAGACCGTTTCTTTTTCAGACGGTATTACAATAGATGTTTCCGATGTCAGCGATGTAACTGCCCCGTCTTCCTTTACAGTTTACGACGGTGCAGGCACTGATATAGATGTTTGGAGTTTGACTGATCGGCTTTCCGCGAACTGGGACGATGTCACGGATCCCGAAAGCGGCATTTCCAAATATATGTATGCAATAGGCACAACTCCCGGCGGCATCAATGTCGTTGGCTGGACGGATAACGGTATGTCAAAAACCGTCAATAAAACCGGATTGAGTCTTATTTCCGGAACAACTTACTATTTTACCGTTAAAGCGATAAACGGGGTGAATCTGGAAACATCATCATCATCAGACGGGGTTATGATTGATACATCTCTGCCTGCGGACACTACTCCTCCTTCTGCCGTTTTCGTCAATGAGGGATTGGGACAGGATGTGGATGTAATAAAATCCTCTACAACTGTTTCCGCGAACTGGACTGCATCTAATGATCCTGAAAGCGGTATATTGAATTATATGTATGCCATAGGAACCTCTCCTGGCGCGTCCGGAGTATTAAGCTGGACTAATAATGACAGAGAATTGTCAGCGACTGTTTCCGGTTTAAATCTGTATGCTGGCACCTCTTATTATTTTTCAGTAAAGGCAATAAACGGGGTCGGGCTTGAAACTGTTTCTTCAGCGGACGGATTTATGGTTGAACCTGATATGACCGGTTCTGATTGGTCTCCTCCGTCGTCAATTACAGTCAATGACGGTTTGTCCGGCGATATAGATATTACTAAAGTTGCAGACCGTATTTTTGCGAATTGGAGTGAATCTGTAGATCCTGAAAGCGGTATTATAGGGTACTGGTATTGCGTGGGTACAACACAGGGCGGCGCAGATATCGCGCCATGGACTTTTATAGGTTCAGATCTTGTTGCTGTTGTCACAGGCCTTTCTTTGTCTAACGGTACGACTTATTATTTTACAGTCAAGGCGGAAAACGGCGTCGGGCTGGCATCCGTCGCGAGTTCAGACGGTATTTTAGTTGACACGGGGTTTTCCGGAGATGCTACTTCTCCGTCGGATTTTGTTGTCGCAGACGGCATAGACATAGAAAATGACGTATCCGTGGTCCAATCCACATGCCAGTTATCAGCATCGTGGACGGAATCATATGATCCTGACAGCGGTATTTCAACATATTATTATGCCATAGGAACATCCAGTGCCGGCATTGATGTTGTCAACTGGACAAATGCCGGTTTGAATCTCGGAGTAACGGTGTCGAATCTTTCTTTAAATACCGGGGCAACCTATTACTTTTCAGTAAAATCTGTAAATGGCACGGGTTTGCAAAAGATTGCTTATTCCGACGGCGCGCGTGTGGATGTTGACACAACTCCTCCTGTCGCTGTTACAGTCAGCGACGGATTGGGGCTGGATATAGACATTACAAGATTGACAACCGAGTTATCAGCCAACTGGACGAATTCCTTTGACCCTGAGACCGGCATTTCCAAATATATGTATGCCATCGGAACGACTTACGCGGGCACTGAAATACTTAACTGGACAGACAACGGAACTAATCTTATGGCTATTGTCAAAAATCTGTCGCTTATTGACGGGCAAAAATATTATTTCTCTGTTAAGTCAATAAATGGAAAGAATTTGGGAACAATATCAGTTTCCGACGGTATTACAGTTAATGGCAGTTGGTCCGCGGATCTAACTCCCCCTATATGCGGAATAGTGAACGACGGTCCAGGCGCTGATATTAACTGGACGAGAACAACAAATCAGATGTCCGCGAATTGGGCTGAAGCTACAGACCCGGAAAGCGGTGTGGTAAGATACCATTATGCTATTGGAATGGCTCCTGAATCCGACGATATTTATCCATGGACAAATAACGGACTTAAATTAACTGCTACTGTAAACGGATTGAATTTGTCCGACGGGTACACTTATTATTTCAATGTTAGGGTTGTTAACGGAGAGGGCTTGTATTCGTATTCCAGTTCTATAAACGGCATAACAGTGGATCTTACTCCTCCGGTAATGACTGAATTGAAATCAGATACTCATCCGGAGAATGTATGGCTTGCTCTGTCAACTCCTACCTTTTCATGGACAGGAGAGGATGAAAACTGGGTCCAAAAATACTATTATATTCTGGATAAAACACAGCAATATACTCCTGAGCAGGTTAAAGCGTCCGGATTGACCACAACTGCTACTTTTTACGCTGAGACAGTTTCTTTAACAAGCGGGATATGGTATTTCCATATAGTGCCTGAAGACAGTATAGGCAATATTTCCACATCTGTTTACACCTGCCGCGCTTTGATTGATGTAACACCTCCGGAAAAAATAGCAATAGTCAATGACGGTCCGGGCATAGATGTTGATTCCGTGAATTCTTTAACTGCTCTGTCCGCCAACTGGGTCCCGGCAGTAGAACCTGAAAGCGGCATAAAAAATTATTGGTATGCTATAGGTTCTGCGCAGGGAGCGATTGATGTTGTGGCGTGGTCAAGCACTACTCTTACCTCTGCTGTGGCTTCAGGATTGGCTTTGACTCCAGGTTCGCATTACTATTTTTCAGTAAAGGCGGAAAACAATCTTGGAATGGTAGCGGAGTCCGCGTACTCTGACGGAGTAGTTATAGACACAATCACCCCGACAGCCAGCATAAAGATATGGCCGGATCTGGACGGAGCTTCAAATGTTACAGTTCTAAAAACAGGAAGATATATTGTAGAACTTCAAATAAATGAAGAAAATAAAGTCAGCGGAATTCCAACTCTTGAATATCGTCTTTCCGATGGCAATAAGATCGGTTTATCTATTACAGGATATAATGAAGGAAAGAACTGGAGAGGATATACATTTATAGAATCATTTACTCCTCAAGGCAATGCTGAATTTTTGTTTACCGGTTCAGATGAAGCCGGCAATACCGGAGATGAAATTATACTTGGCAAAACATTTAATATAGATACCACTATTTATTCTTCCAGCGGCGGAATAGTTAATAACAGTGATAATTCCGGAGTTCAAGTTCCTATAGGGGCAAGCGATAAGAATTTGGATATTGTAATTACCACTCCGGATATGGAATCAGATCTTATTAAGAGATCGTTACTGAGTATTATTGACGACAAAGGTATAATTACCATAAAAGATGTCAATCTGTACAGAGAATTTGTCGCTTTGGATGCCGGCACAGGAGCGCAGAATGTAATAAGCAATTTTGCCAATAAGGTAACGATTACTCTTCCATATCCTGATGACGATCAGGACGGCATTGTGGACGGCACTAACATTAAAGAAGAAACATTAAAAGTATTTTACCTTAACGAAATAACTGAAAAATTTATACCTGTTGAAAATAGTGTTATAGATTCGCTGTCTAATTATGTGACTGTCGCAGTGGATCATTTCTCCATTTATGTTTTGATGTCTGCGGCTCCGCCTGTGTCTGTAAAAGAAAGTTATGCGTATCCTAATCCGTGTTATCTGAAGAAGGCGCCGTCGAACTGCGTTAAAATAGCCAATTTGCCTATTGATAATACCGGAAAAACAAAAATATATATTTATAATCTCGCAGGTGAAAGCGTCAGAACTCTTGAACAGGTAGCGGGAGAAATAGAAACAGCTCCCGGCGGAGGTTCTCTTATAGGAAAATGGGACGGAAGAAACGATTCCGGTCAAAAAGTGGCAAGCGGAATATACATATATCTTGTAAAGGGATCTACCGGCAAGAAAACTGAAAAGATAGCGATTTTCTGGTGATTTTCAATGAAAAAATATACTAAACATTATTGGTTCTTCTTAATTTTTTCAACATTGATTTGTGCGTTTATGCCTGTTGCCGCTTTCTCTTCAGGAGAAGGGGGATCTGCCGCGCCTGTTCTTAAACTGGAATCAGGAGCGCGTTCTTCTGGTATGGGCGGCAGTTTCTGCGGTATAGCGGATGATATAGATGCTGTTCAGTATAATCCCGCAGGTCTTGTTCAATTACATCGTAAAGAGATTATGCTTGCTCATAATGAGTGGATCGAAGGCGTAAAAAACGAATTTGTGGGATTTGGTATGCCGATTAACGAATATTGGACTGCTGCTATAGCGTTGAATTATATGCATGTTGATGGCCTTACAGGAAGAGATGATTCTGGAACTCCAACAGGCAAAACATTCGGAGGATATAACGGACTTTTAACATTAAATCTTTGTGCTCAGGTCTCCGAAGGGATGTATGTGGGAGGAAATATAAAAGTCGTTCAGGAAAGCGTGGATAATAGAAAAGGTACGGCATTTTGCGCTGACGCAGGATTCCTTTACAGGTTAAACAACTGGCGTTTCGGGGCATCTGTTCTCAATGCTGGCACTGAAATGGAATTGTATGAAGACAGTTTTCCTCTGCCACTCACTGTGAAAACAGGTGTTTCATATATGATGCTGAAGAACACACTTCTCCTTACATGCGATGCCAACAACAGAAAGGATACCGGTACTGATGTCCGTGCCGGTGCTGAGTATGTCATTTCAGAAATGTTTGTTGCTCGTGCTGGTTATAAAACGAATGCTGCCAAAAATACCGGTTCAGGCGTTACCTGCGGGGTAAGTATCAATCATCAGGATTGGAATGTTGATTATGCCTTTCTTCCGTATGGAGATTTCGGTAATACGCACAGAGTTTCAGTTTCCTATAAATTCGGAGGCAGAAAATAAATTTTATCGGTATCAACATATATCTTGAATAGAAGTAAAACCTATCAATCCTACAATGGATTTTTTTTAATTTAATGCCGTTGAAAAAGTATTTATTTGTCATTCTAAGCTCTTTTGCAGTCATTCTGGAAGACGCGTAGCGGAGTAAATAATCTCGCTTTGGCCTATCATTGCGAGGAGCATGGCGACGAAGCAATCTGATGTTGTTATTGCGAGCGTGAGCGTGTATATCTCTCTGTTGTAGTCATTCTGAGGAAACGCCGAAGAATCGCTGTCATTGCGAACGAAGTGAAGCAATCCCGTCTTTGCCGTTAAGTCGTTGTCTCTTGTGGCGCGCAGGCAAAGAAATAGCGTTAGAAAAGAGGTTTTATGATATGTCCTAAATGCGGTGAAGAAATTGACGATGACAGCAATTTTTGTTCTTACTGTAAATCTCCGCTATCTGCGGATGGAATAAATTTTGCTAATAAAACAGACCATAATAACAAGGAATTTCCTTTACCTTCTCAGTATTACGAAATCAAAATTAAGATACCGCGGCATGTTTTTCAGTTGGTATCTATTCTTGCCGGAGTTTCGTTCTATGTTACCATACTTTTGCTGGGAATGTTATCGCTTGTTGGGTTGCTTAACATAGGAGGACCAAATTATAAAACAGCGGATTTTTCTTCCCCAGACGGATATTGCGATTACTGCGGCAAGAAACTGTCGTTTTCAGATATGCTTTTTCAAAGCACAAAAAGGGGTGATGAATTTTGCCGGCATCACAGGGGATATAATAAGTTCCAGGTAAAAAGCACTGAAAACTGCTCTGCAATAATTGACGGTGATTTTACTCCCCAGTCCCAGTGTAAATAATTTTTTATTAGCGCATTAATGCAGGATGATTGAGTATTACTTTTCATCGGCTATGGATCTTGTGAGAAACATATAATGGAGACAGTTGCAAATGCTCAATAAAAAGGTGAATTTTTTGAGAATGTACAACACTATTCTATGCCAATTAAGTAATAAATCGTATCTTTTAATGAGGGATTTATGATAACAGGGAAAAAAGCGGCACAAAAATTGCTTGAGGAATGGGATGAGATATGGAAGGAAGTGGATCCAGGACAAAATAAAGGGCGACAAAGATCAGTGTTTGGTAGTATATTTGAAGATTTAGTAACCGATTTTCTTAAAAGTGAAAGTGAAGAGTTGAAAGTAAAGAAAGGACTTATACGCGGCGCTGACCTGGGATTGAGTCCTCAAGTAGATATAATTATATATTCTAATAAAGTTAAAGGTATATATGAAAAGGAGTCGTATCCAACGGCAATTGTAGATTATAAAGACGTGAAATCTATAATTGAGGTAAAATCGTTTGTTGATCTGCCAACATTGAATAGGTTACCATCGCAAATAGATAAAATAAAAGAATTTTGTCCCACCGCGAAAACATGCATATTTATTGGGACGTTAGCGACACCAATAGACGAGCAACAAGTAAGGAGTAAGTTTAATTTCGTCGATTATTTCGCAATATTGTATACGAAGCAAAATAAAGTAGAAATAAATGATTACGGAGAAGGATTAGATAAATTCATTTCATATTTATCTTCTCTTTCTTAAACTATAAAATGTGCCAAAAATAAAAGTGCGGCGTTTCTATTTCTCGCATAAAATAGACAGGCCGTGTGGTATTGCGGCGACGGTGTTCGCGTTCGGCAAGGAGAAGCCGTTGCAAGAGACATATCACTTTTATACAGATCTGGCATGGCTGCGGCCGTTGTGGGGGTGGCGCAGCAGAGGAATACTCTCAATATAGCGAACATGTTACAGAGATTGTGCGGCAGTATTCTAAACGTGAAGCAAGAACCTTACTGGATATAGGCTGCGGTGGCAAAAATGTTTTTAACCTGAAGCGTTATTTTAACGTTACTGGCATAGATTTGAGTCCGGATATGCTCGCACAGGCGAAAGAACTAAACCTGGAATACGCTTTTGTTCTTGGAAATATGCGGGTATTTAAGTTAAATACTACTTTTGACGCTGTGCTCATTGATGACGCTATCTCGCAGATGAACACTCGTGCCGACTTTGAGGCGGCAATTCGCGCATCCTATTCTCATCTGAATCCCGGTGGCGTAATGATTGTTACTCCGGATGTAACTATTGAGAATTTCCAGCAGAACAAGACCACCACCTTTTCGGCATCGCGGGATGGATTGGATGTTGTTTTTATAGAGAATGTGTATGACCAGGACCCGACTGATGAGCAATATGAAACTACGATTATTTACTTGATTCGAGAGAATGGCATACTGCGGATTGAGACGGATCGCTGGAATATGGGTCTTTATACTATGGAGGTGTGGAGACAGACATTACAGGAAACTGGTTTTCATGCGTATGAAAAAAAATTCTGTCTTGGCAAGGATGAGTACACAACTTTTGTCTGTGTAAAGTCATAATGAATGTCCCGCAAAGGTGTACCCCTGTTATGATGCCGCATTGCTCAAGCCAGTGGGTTGTATGCGCGGCGTTAGGAGAAGAATTATATGGATTATCTTGAAGAGATTAAAAAAAAGTATCCCGATATTGTTGCTTTTAAAGAAGATGATGATAATTGGGAAAATTTAGGTTTTTCAGCAATGAAAAATGAAAATTATAATGAAGCACAAGAATTTTTTGAGAAGCTTTGTTTATCACAACCAAAACATCATGCGGGATACGAAGGTTTAGCTTATGTTCATTATAAAAAGCATAATCAGGTTAAAGCTTTATGGTTTATGGATAAAGCGATATCTTTAGTAAAAGAATTTCTTAAGGACAATTCTATTGATATTGAAGTTGTCGAGGAAATGAAAAACAATATGGTGAATATACAAAATAAAGATAATTTATTGGAATGGTGGAAATAATAATAGGAGAAAACAATGGCCTTTACAGATAAAGAAGTAGAAAAGATAAAAAACGAAATGGACAGTTTTATAGAGAAAAGAAGACCGCCGGAAAATATTCGGAATCAAGTGGACCTATTTTTTAAATTTGACAAACAAAGTATAGTTATTTATGAAATTAGGAAACGATTTCAGAGAGATGATATGATTGATATTCCAATTGCCAAAGCAACATATGTAATGAAAGCTAAAAAATGGAAAATATATTGGCAGAGAGCAGATTTGAAATGGCATTTATATAAACCCAAACAAGAAGTAACAGCTATTAAAGAATTTATACGGGTAGTAGATGAAGATCGGCATGGTTGTTTCTGGGGATAATTCAAGGAATCAGAGACTTAACAACTGTTTTCAGCGGATATTTTTTTATCACATTTTGTGCTGTCGTTACGTTCGCAAGTTTTGTGCCGTATCCGTCGGATATGGGAGTATAATAGCAAATTTTAGGTCATAAAATTATGAGGTAACTATGAAATATTTAAAATCATTTATGGTATTATTTTTAGTTTTAGTTTCAACAATAAATTTATATTCGAGAATGCCAAATGAATATGAAAATTATTGTTTACAAGTTATTGGTAGTATCGAAAAAGCTCTTAAACCAAAGATACCAAAAGATTATCAAGTTGTTCAAACCCATATCAGCCCAATTGGACAAATTTTTAATCAACAGCATCTAATTAGAGATTGTATAATTGAAAAAAAAGAATGGAATGGTATATTTGTTGCTTATGTTTTTGTTTATCCTATTAATAACAACAATTCTACTAAATTATCGAAATTTAATATTTTAGATGAGTCCATAGGTTTTTCTGAACACAAGTTTCAAGTTGGTATTCTATGTGCAGACCAAAATTTGGAGTCTTTAATTAAAGAAGCTATTTTAGAAATTAGATTTGAAAATATAAAATTATTTGAATATTAAATTACGAATTATAATGAGTTATAATGGAAAAAGTTATGAACAAATTGCCCATTAAATTGTTCGTCATAATTGCTGTGTTTCATGGAATACTTAGTTATTTTTTATTCTTTAAATCGCTCAGCATACCGTTGAGAAGTCTCTGTGACCCCACCCCCGAAAAGTGTACCAGTTGAAATTGGAGTAAAAAAGAAGTAAACTACGGTTTCAGGGGGAAAGATGAAAAAGTGCAGATACGGTGTAGAGCAGATAATCGGGATATTGAAGGAAGCGGAAGCCGGGATAAAGGTAGATGAATTGAGTCGCAAGTATGGTATAAGCGATGCGACATACTACAACTGGAAAGCGAAATACGGCGGGATGACAGTAAGCGATGCGCGCCGATTGAGGGTGTTGGAAGAGGAGAACCGGCGGTTAAAGCAGATAGTGGCGGACCAGACGCTGGACATCCAGGCGCTGAAATCGGTGATCTCAAAAAACTTCTGAAGTCCGAAGCGAAAAGGAAAGTGGCAGAGCACATAGCAGGTAACTTCGGGCTGAGCGAGCGGCGGACATGTCAGGTCGTAGGGATACACCGTTCTACGCTGCGGTATGAGCGACGAAGATATGACGACATCGAAGTAAAGAAGCGACTTAAGGAACTGGCGGAGAAACATCGTAAGTATGGCTGTATACGATTACATGTGCTGTTAAGGCGAGAAGGATTCGTAATAAACCATAAGAAGACGGAAAGGATATACCGGGAAGAGAAGTTACAAATGCGGATGAGGACAAAGAAAAAGCTGGCGGCGGTGCAGCGTGTGAAATTACCGTTGGCGACGGCCCAAAATGAGCGGTGGTCAATGGATTTTATACACGACAGCATCAGTAGCGGCCGTAAGTTCAAGAATCTGACGATAGTGGACGATTACACGAAGGAATGCCCTTTGATATTAGTTGAAACATCTATAACCGGCAAGAGGGTAGCGGAAGAACTGAATAAACTGAAGGAACGCATCGGATTGCCAAAAGAGATAACTGTAGACAACGGGCCTGAGTTCATAAGCAATGCGCTCGACGAGTGGGCATACAGGAACGGGGTTCGGCTGTATTTCATAACTCCGGGAGAGCCGACTGAGAATCCGTTCATAGAAAGTTTCAATGGCAAGTTCCGGGACGAATGTCTGAGCATGAATTGGTTTTTGAACATCAGGCACGCGAAGGAAGTGGTAGAGGACTGGCGGATAGAATACAACACAGAACGGCCTCACAGTTCGCTGGACTATTTGACGCCGTCGGAATTCGTGGCGAAACTTAATGGGAAAATGACCGCGGTTTCTTCACAAAACACTAACTTTCAACTGGTACATACTTTGGGGTAGGGTCAGTCTGCGTGAATGAGGCGAGGGATATCTATGAGCAGGAAACTTATAACGATGCGGTGTATTCGTTTAAGAGATGG
>MWCF01000089.1 GCA_002069855.1 Elusimicrobia bacterium ADurb.Bin231
TTGTTGCGGTTGTTCTTGGTGCTGTAATGCTTTTTTCTTTTTCATCTTGTAAAAAAGAAACAAAGGCTGCAGGTTTAACAATTAAAGATGGTGTTCTTATGGTTGGAATGGAAATTGGATATCCTCCCTTCGAATACTTTGATACCGATGGAAAAACTCCGGTCGGATTTGATGTTCAGCTGGCTAACGCTCTCGCCGGCAAACTCGGACTGAAAGTAGAAATTGTTGATACTGCATGGGATGGAATCTTTGCCGGTGTTGACACCTCTAAATATGACTGTATTATGTCTGCAGTTACATTCACTTCTGAACGGGCAGAGAAATTTAATTTTACAAAGCCCTATATTGGTAATGCTCAGGCTTTGGTTCTCTTAAAGGGTTCAAGCGTTAAAGCCCGTACTCCGGAAGAACTCGGCGGTTTGGGAGTAGCGTATCAGGCAGAAACTACATCAGACATCTATATGACTAAATTGGCAGAAGAAAAAAATCTGAAATTTACCGCATATGAGTATGATAAGGTAATGAACTGCTTTGACGACTTAAAAAGCGGAAGAGCCGATGCTATTGTATGCGACAGTCTTGTTGCTGTTGATTATGTAAATGCAGCTGATAGTCCTTTTGAAATCGTATGGCTAGGCGAAGCAGATGAAGTATTTGCTGTCTGTTTGAAAAAAGGCAACGATGCGCTTACTGCAAAACTCAATGAAGCTCTCGATGCTCTTTTTGCTGAAGGCACTATGCTGAAAATCTCTAAAGATATTTTTAGTGTAGATATGGTTTCTTCTGTTCGCTAATAATTCACACAACGGCAGCTCATGCTGCCGTATTTTTTTTATTACAAGGATTTACTTACATGGATTTATTAAAAACAATTGTCAGTTGGGTACCCCCGCTTCTTGAAGGTGCGCAGGTAACAATCTTGTTAACCCTTGTGTCGGTTTCTGCCGGATTGGTCGGCAGCCTTTTTCTAGCCCTTGGAAAAATGTCCAAGAAGAAAATTCTTAACAGAATATCGGGCGCATATATCTTTTTCTTTCGCGGCACCCCTCTACTTATGCAGCTGTATTTTATTTACTACGGACTCCCTCAAATAACACCTTTATTAACAATAAATAATAGATTTATAGCAGCGTTTATTGCATTTGCTCTAAATTCTGCAGCGTATTGTGCAGAAATAATCAGAGCTGCAATTCAGTCTATTGATAAGGGGCAATTTGAGGCAGCCCGTGCTCTGGGTATGAATTATAGTCAAACAATGAGTCTTATAATAATTCCTCAGTCAATCAGGCGTCTTATTCCTCCTGTCGGAAATGAGTTTATTATGGTATTAAAAGATGCTTCTCTTGTTTCCATTATAGCCCTTGCAGATATTACCAAGGTTACCCGGTCTATTTCCTCATCAACCGGTTCTGCTATGGTTTACATTCCTGCGATGATTTTATATTTAATTATTACAGCAATATTTACCTTTGCCTTTAATAAACTGGAAAAGAAATATTCTGTGTATGAATAAGCAATTTTAACATGAGGGAAAACCTCATGTTAAAATATGCTTCTACAGTTTTTTTCAAAAACTGTCATGATGATATGGAGCGCCATCCATGGCGTATTTGAAGGAGCGTTATTTTGTCGATGATTAAAACAATAGATGTGTGCAAAAACTTCGGCACACTGGAAGTATTAAAGAATGTTTCTCTTACTGTGGAACAAAAAGAAGTTGTCTGTATAATTGGACCGTCCGGGGCCGGAAAGTCTACCTATTTGCGCTCATTGAACAGACTGGAAAAGATTACTTCCGGACAGATTTATATAGAAGATAAGCTGCTTTTTGACTGTGAACACGGTGTAAATAAGATAAAAATGCATGCCAAAGAAAGAGCCGCAAGCCTTTTAGAGGTGGGAATGGTTTTTCAGCGCTTTAATCTTTTTCCTCATAAAACTGTTCTCGAAAATGTAATGATTTCACCTGTTAATGTAAAAAAAGTAAATTCATCAGAAGCTAAGAAAAAGGCCGAACTACTTCTTGAAAGGGTAGGCTTAAGCGATAAGTTAAACGAATTCCCTTCAAAATTATCGGGCGGCCAGCAGCAGCGCGTGGCTATTGCCAGAGCCCTTGCGATGGAACCGAAAATTATGCTCTTTGACGAGCCTACAAGCGCCCTTGACCCGGAACTTGTCGGTGAAGTTTTATCTGTTATGAAGCAGCTTGCGTTAGACGGGATGACAATGCTTGTAGTAACACATGAAATGGGATTTGCACGGGAAGTTGCAAATAGAGTTGTGTTCATGTACGAAGGAATGGTATTGGAAGATTCACCGCCTGAGATAATGTTTAAAACACCAAGACACGAAAGAACGAAACAGTTTTTGCAATCAGTCTTGTAATCCACAGATTACGCGGATAACACAGATAAGTTTGAAGCCTTTCCCTTTGATTATTGAAATTTCCTAACATTATTTACGGAGATTGATGGTAAGGGGAGAGGAGTGGCCACAGGTGCTAAGCTTGCTTAGCACACACAGATTATTGGGTAAACAAGTAGAAATATTCTTTTTATACTACTGTGAGAATTACCGGCTATTGTAAGGTGGGATACTTACGAATTTTGTAATAAACTATAGCAAATTTTGGATGAATTTTGTCATAAACAATAGTCAATTTTGGGTATTCCTTCCATAGACTATAAGTAAGTTACATTTTCCGTAGATGGGGTCTTTTCCTCAAGACAGCAAGCGACAATAACCAAAAAAAA
>MWCF01000090.1 GCA_002069855.1 Elusimicrobia bacterium ADurb.Bin231
AAGAAATCATTCCTCCAAAATCTTTCATTTGCTCTATTTCCGGATTAAAAATATACGCGGGCAAAAAGGAAATATTATAGTCATTTATAATCTGTTTCCCGCGGGGAGATAAATATCCAACTTTTTCTATCTTCATATTTTTGAATGTTGCCGGCAGATTCTTTAGAAAAGGCAAATCATCTGAATAATCAGCGCCTGTATTTATATTCTCATTTGAAACTATTGTTAAAACCAGATCTTCCGGATACATATCTGTTTTAAATGTTATTAACATCTGAACAACCAATATAAAAACATCTTCAGGTTTTTCTTTCTGGCTCCGGACCTCCAATACTGCCTGATACTTTTTATTGAGGAATTTGTTTTTATCCGGAACTTTAAGATAAAGTTCCATTTCTCTGGAACTATTGCCTGAAACTTCTATCTCCGTATATTCCGGTTGTATCCAGGAAACATCCGGGATGCTTTCATAACCGGATTTTATTACAGCATCTACTTCTTCCGGAGTTCTTATAATTACATTGTATTTGTGGGTTTTATTGTCATTATTTTTTACTGTTATTTTCTGATTAACCAATTCAGACAATTTTTGCGTTTTGCCGAGTTGGATATATGTTAAAACAGGTATTTCGCCTGGACCAACTTCAAGAGAATTTATTATAGGCAGTTTATCTTTTTGCACAGGAATTATTGAAACTTTAGGTTCTTTCAATTTGGGACCAGTATCGGCTTTTTCGTAATATGGACTTCGTGTTACAACTGGTTTACCTGTTTTGTGCCATTCGTCCAATGTAAAATCAAGATAATTAACTTCTTTTAAGCCGACCATAACAAATTTTTTTGCAGCTTCCTTTGCCTCTTGAACCGAATTATGGGAATAAACCCTGACCCACAAATTATTATTGGCGTTCCTTTTTTCCTGCTGCAATTTCAATAATCGTTCCGCATGTTTTTGTATTGTAGAAACAGGAATTGAAACCGCACCGTCTAAATGTCTCTTGTCATATTCAGCAGAAGGGGCAATATCAATTAAAAAGAAATCATGATAACCTGTATGGCTTATTTCATCCGCATATTTTTTCATAGTTATCTTGTCAATTCTAAAAGGAGGAAGTTCTTCATAGCTGTAATTAGCGGTAAATTCGCTTATATCAATAATTTCCGTAGAAACAGCAACCTGTTCAGCTGAAAACAACGAAAAAATTGTTAAATGGAATAACATTCCGAAAAAAACAATAAAACGAAAAAAATCTGATTTCTTAAATATGCATGATAAGTAGTTTGTAAAGGTGTTTAATGCTTTGCTCATTTTACCTCCAATTTTTTAGGAAAAGGATATTTCTTAATATTATAATTAATAAGAGAAAAAATGTCAATAAATTAAACAAAATAGGTAATGTCAAGTATTTTGTGTAAGTTGTGAAAAATTAGTAAACAAAGGATTATCCTTCCATAAATTATTTTGTCTTGTCAGTATCGCAAATATGATCCGCTCTACACTCGCTCGGTTGTTAAAGCAACTCATAGGTCTGGTTCTGCGACGAACCTCACGGAATACTCTTTCAATTATATTCGTCGTTCTCAATTTTATTCTTAACGCCAAAGGCTGTTCATAAAAGTTTAATAATTCTTCCAAGTCGTCCTCTATGCTCTTCACCGCTTCCGGATATATCGGTTCCCAAGCCGAAAACCATTTCCTGAACGCATACACAGCATCATCGTAAGTTTCCTGTTGGTAAATATGTCTCGCTTCGTTCACGCATATATCTCTTGACCTTTTTGGTAATCTGTTTGATACATTCCGCAACTTGTGCGCCCAGCATCGCTGGACTTTTACATTCGGATATACATAGTCCAACGCATTCCTTAATCCCTTATTCCCGTCTATCGTCGCTAATCTTAAATGTTCGCCTTTTAATCCGCGATGATATAGTCCGTTGAGAAACTTTACCCACGCATTCTCGCTCTCGCCACCAACCGCCAACTCGAAATCTATCAACTCGCGTTTGCCATCTTTTTTTATCCCGTAGCATACAAGAACTACTCGGCGTCTTTTGTGTATAGGACTTTTTATGTTCAAATATACTCCATCCAATATTAAATATAGATAATCATCGTCTAAATAACGGTTATGGTATCTTGCTACATACCTATCCAACCGCTTCGCTATCTTTGATACCGTAGACGCTGATATGTTTCCAGTGCCGCCAATCAATGCCCCTATCACCTCATCTACTCGCCGGGTTGAGACACCTGCCAAAAACATCTTTAGAACTTGTTCGTCTACCTCTGCGCTCCTCCTCTTATACCGTGGCAATACTTTTAATTTTATTTCTCCGTCACGAACACGAGGCACTCTTATATTTTGTATATATCCATAACTCGTAAGTAGATTCCGCACATAACTCCCGTTGCGATAGGTGCTCCTTGTGTAATTGTGCTCCCACCGCCTGCTCCCTATTAAATCGTTTACTTCTATCTCCATCCCGCTTTCAAGTATACGACGTACCATCTCCATTACCCGCGGACGAATGTCACCTAAAAAATCTTCTTCTACTCTTACATCTGCCCACTTCTCCCATTCCGTACGCTCTAATCCCTTTACTCGTTTCAATTCTTCTGCTAAAATACTCATCGGGTTATCCTCCTTTTTTGTGATTCTTCTCTTATGAGGATAACCCTTTTTTATTTGTTTTTCAAGTTCCCTTACTTATCCTGCTACTCAATCTTACACAAGATTTATTATACTACCA
>MWCF01000091.1 GCA_002069855.1 Elusimicrobia bacterium ADurb.Bin231
GAAAAACACAAAGTTGCTTATTTAAAATGGTATATTTATTTCAAAAATAACAACATTTTTTAACCTTTAAGCCCATTTTGAGGCACCGCCGAAGAATCTCGTTCCGCTTGTCATTGCGAGGGCGAAGCCTGCGGCAATCCCGTAGTTGCCGTTGAGCCGTTGTCCCGCGTATGGGAGGATTTATATTCCTGTTGTTGCTTCGGCACAGATATTTTTTATTGATAAACCCGCTCGCTTTTTGTATAATTAAAACTGATAAAACTTTCTTATTCGAGGTGAAAACATTATGAAAAAAACTCCAACAAAACTCATATTCGCATTCCTTTTTTCCGCCTGTATATTCGGCTGCGCGCATCAAAAAAAATCAAAGGATGTTCTTTATCAAACATCAACCATAAATGCCTTGCTTAACGGATTATACGACGGAGAAGTAACAATCAAAGACCTGAAAAAATACGGGGATACCGCAATAGGCACATTTAATATGCTCGATGGGGAGATGCTCGCTTTAAACGGATCTTTCTATCAGGTGAAATATACAGGAGAAGTCGTGGAGGTTCCTGATACCACGAAAACGCCGTTTGCTGTGGTAACTTTTTTTGAAACAGACAAACTGATATTGTTCAATAAGGATACGGATATGAATATGGAACGTCTTCAAACATTCCTCAGGCAATCGCAAATATCAGATAACCTGTTTTATGCAATAATTGTAAAAGGGGATTTCGGATATGTTAAAACCCGAAGCGTGCCTTCGCAGCAAAAACCGTATCCTGTGCTCGCTGATGTCGTTGAAACTCAAGCAGTTTTCGAATCACGCGACGTAAAAGGAACGATAATTGGATTCTTTTCACCGCCTTATGTAAAAGGCATAAATGTGCCGGGGTACCATTTCCATTTTATTTCTGAAGATAAAAAATTCGGAGGACATCTTTTGGAATGTACCTTTAAAAAGGGAGAAATCCTGATTGACATTACAGATGAATTTTTTATGGCATTGCCCCAGAACTCTGAATTTTTGAAAAGCGATTTGAGCGGTGAAAAAGAAGCGGAACTTAAAAAAGTTGAAAAATAGGTTCTTCGGTTAATAAAAAAATACGCTGTCGCGCGTATGGATAATATTGCTTTATCCGGATACACTGTTCGGAAGGAGAGAGAGCAAAATATGGATTCCAACAACGAAAGAAGAAAATTTCCGCGTCTTGATATTTGCGTAAAGATTATGCATAAAGTTTTGACTGATTTGGAATTAAAAAAATTTTCCAATTTCGGACATTATGTGAATGAGGCAAAGAGCAATAACATATCAATGGAAGGAATAAGTATTCATACTGAAGAAGAATTGCCACGGGACTCCATTATAGCTCTTGAAATGATTTTTCCGCAGGAATCTCAGTCGGTGCGCGGTCTCGGCAGGGTTATATGGTCATTGCCAAGTAGCAAAGCAAGCGGTTACGACGCAGGAGTGGAATTTATCGCTATGAGCGACAAACATGTTGATTCTATGGCAAATCTTGTTTCTGAGTATCTCATAAATAAATACAAGATAGAAGAATCCGGCGACAGAAAAAATCTTAAAGAAATATTTATGCATTTCTTCCGGAGAAAGAAATAGAAGGGTTGCCCGCAGAGATTAAGTTCGTTTTGTTCTTCGCTTTGTATAATTTAGAAACATTTCTATAATTTTTACGGCTATCACAGCTATGCCGAACACAAAACATACCAAAGCTCCCGGAGGATATATGGGAGACATTCTTTTTACCCATCTTAACCAATACGGCAATCTGTTCAGCATCACGAAATATAAAAGTGATAATCCCAAAGCTATTTAAGAAAGAACCATAATTTTCTGTTCCCGTAAAGCCATCAAGTGTTTTAAGCAACTGCTCTTTATTCATGTTTTCCATACTTCCTCCCGTTTTGTTTATCTCTACTTAATTTCCTCCTTCTACACGCCCAGAGGGTTTTTTCCCGCATTACATAAATAAAGGTGAACGGAACTGCGAGAGAAGGGCACACGGGTAAACTCGGCATTTGCCGAGGCAAACCTCGTGTCTTGGCTTATGTCAATAAACTGTGTGAAACACTGTCGGAATTTTCCGAGAAGAGTTTTTTGAAATAAAAAACTAACTCTGGAGAAATTTTGGCACTCGCTCGTTCACCACACATCTGAAAGTAATAAGGGGAAAAATAAAAGGAGGAAATTAAAGCCGTTGTTTTTAAGTAAAATCCGTAACCCGTTAATCAATATAAAACTTTGAAGTGTGTCGAAAAGGGTTTCCTATAATTTCCCGGGCGAAGCACCATGGGAAATTAGCGCCCGAGGAAACGCTTTGAGATTTTTGCTTGAGGTAACGAAAGCAAAAAGTGACGACCATAGGGAGTAGCAAGTTTTATGTTGATAAACGCATCGCAGACAGTGGAACGGTGGACTGTGCCGTGCTACCGGCAGCACTTTTATAAGTGCCGCCGGCTTCGGTTCATTCTTCCCAAATTTCATCTCCGACTTTAATATTTCCATCTGAAAACACGGCCATAAGTCCCAGTTCATCACGCCAGAACTTTTTCATTTCCAAATCTGTTTTCTGGAACATCATTTCCCAGCCACCGCACTTCACAGCCAATCTTTTTTTGGAACATCTTCTGTCTTTATCCATTCTCTGCCCCCTTTCATAGTCCCGAAGGGCGCCGAGTCACAGTTTCGACTTTCATCCTGGAGGTGAACGGAGAGGCCGACGAAGAAAGTCGAGAACTGCCGAATGAAAAAATAGAATAAGGAAATTGGAATAAATAGGGCTTCCTGCCGAAGATGCTACGCTCCTGCCGACATTATGTTGTCCTGGCGAGCGTAGTATTAATCGTGGCGAAGGGTTTCCGAGTTTATGCCGAGAAAACTTTTATGGTTTTTCGTTCCTGGCTCGGCAAAGTGGAAGGGGGCAAAATAATAGGGGGGAATGAGATACCACATTGTGCTCTTACCGGCAACGGATTTCGATTTACACGCAATGCGTGTAATGCGTGTAATACACGCATAAAAGTAAAACAAACACTTCTCCGTCGGTAAGCAGTCGTTCAATTAAACATCGTTTCAAGACATTCAACTTGACAAAACGATAAAATTGCGTTAAACTATACTTATAAAGGAAATTATAACAAAGAAGGCAAAAAAAAATTAGAAATACGGGGGAGATATGGGAAAAATAAAACTCATTGAAGTAGAAATACCGGATAAGATTGCCCGCGCACTTGAACAAATTGCTGAAGAACAATATAAATCGATTTCAATTCTCGTCCGGGAGATGATAGTAGATTATATTGAAGACGAACTCAGTATACAGTCATGGAAGACAATTGAAAAAGGCCGGAAAGAATATAGAGAAGGGGAATACACTCCTTGGCGAGAAGCGTTACATGGATAAATTCCGCGTTCTTTTATCATCCCAGGCAAGAAAATATTGTAAAAAAGTTGATTGGAAGACGCAATGTTTACTCAAGGACTGTTTTCTTCATTTAGAAGAAAATCCTTTTTATCACCCTAGTGGTAAGATCAAACGAATTCGGGGACAAAGTTTATACAGATTTCGTGTAGGCGACTTGAGAATTATCTATGAAATAAATGAGTTAAGTAAAGAGGTACCTATTCATTTAATCGGCTTCAGAGGAGATATATATAAAAAGATGTGATGGAACTCTATGAAAAAGCAATTTAAGATACCAAAGTTTAAGAATGAAGATGCGGAATTAAAATTCTGGAGTGAAATAAATCTGACAAATTATTTTAAACCGCAAGATTTTGTACGAGTAACATTCCCCAACTTAAAACCAACCAGTCGGTCTATAAGCATTCGTATGCCCGGTTATCTTCTTGACAGGTTAAAAGAAAAGGCGCACGAAATTGATGTGCCTTACCATTCTTTAATTAAAGGCATACTAACAAAGGAACTGGCAAAAGTCTGAAATTTAAGTAGATTTTGAAAATTCTTGAAACTATTGCCCCCCGTGAAAAAGAAATTGGAACAGATAGGAGGATGTATGAGAACAGTAATGACAATACCTAAAAATTTAGCAGATGGGGATGATCTTATAGTAATAAGCAAAAAGAGATATGAGCAACTTCAGAAACATCTTAGAGAAGTCAGCGATGCTTTGGGAAAGATTAGTCGTGGAGAAAAAGAATTACGGGAAGGCAAGACACGTATAACTACCAAATCCTTAAAAGAGTTATACAGGTAATTATGACTTTGCCCATTTTAAAGATACATACAACTTCTGATTTTGAAAAGTCGTTAAAAGATCTTCCACGCAATATTCAGTCTCTCCTTGAAAGAAAAGATATCTTATTTCGCTCCGATGCTTTTCATCCTCAACTTAAGACGCATAAACTCAAAGGAAAGTTAGCGGGGTTTTGGTCCTATTCGATTAACTATCATTACCGTGTTTTGTTTAGATTTATTACAAGAGATGAAGTGATTTATTACGACATCGGGACACATGAGATTTATCGGTAGAAACGAAGCAGCGCGAATAGATCTACCCCTCAATATCTTTAAGTCCTACGGATAATACGGTATTAAACGCGTCTGTAAGAGAAGTTCTCTCCCGGTAAGCGTAGTCATAAAGTTTCTTTAAAGATACGCGTTCGATATAGAAAGTCATTTTGACTTTTTCCGTCGAGGTCTTGGATTTACACGCAATGCGTGTATTGCGTGTAATACATGTACCATAGTTTCCGTTGACGACTTTATCCCGAACGAGAATGTAAGGTTTGCCTGGGGAACCATATCCAAGACCAGGACCTTTTTTCCTTTTTTTGCCAGGGCAACTGATAGGTTCATTGCGGTTGTGGTCTTTCCTGCCCCGCCTTTTCTGTTTGCTATAGATATAATTTTCATAAGATTACCAAACCGGAGTCAATGAAATACACATGGATCTTTTTTTAATATTTCTTTTACCTGGTCTAACTTCAATTCTTCTAAGGCGTCCATAAACAGCGCCACATCTGTGAGTGGTTTAACAACCTTGTAGTACCTTTCCTTTTGATTTTCCTTTTCGTAGTCCATGCGGTTAGCCACGAATTTCAAAGCTACGATAGTGCCTATCGGAAACATAGTAATATCTTTCAATTCCAATTCCCATGTTTCTTTTTCTTTTTTACTAAACTTCCTGTTCACATCAACAAAATTCCGGGTTCTTTCGTATTTAAAGTGGAAATATTGTGGAATAATAAGTGGATTTTGACTGAATCTTCACTTTACTGGCACACTCATTAATCGTGCTTGTTGAGAATCTACTACGACGCAATAAAACATACGGCAAATACAACAAAGTTCGTATGTTACATTAACTTTTTTACTGATAATCAATGCGCTGTTCATTTTTATGCCTTTTACCGTCTATAAATCATGCTGTTTTTCCACAATATTTAAGAAAGAACCATTATTTTTATAATGCGATAGAAGTGAAAAGCAAGTTTGCGTTATTGCTGGACTATAAAAGATTGAACAGCAAAAATATGACTGATTTCTATAGGAAATTCAAAGAAGTATGTCCAGTTGAAATAAAATGCTGGCAGACGGATAACGGGATAGAGAATCTCGGAGTGTTTGAGGAACAATTATCAAAAAGAAAATATTCCGCGTCTATTTTCATATCCGAGATGCCCGAAAATAAATTCTTTCATTGAAAGATACAACAGAACAGTCCAGGAAGAATTCATAGACAATAACGAAGATATTATAATACATACTAAAAAATTATTTAACAAAGCGCTCGCGGATTATCTGATTTTTTATAACACTCAAAGACCACATTGCTCGCTTAATATGTTAAGCCCAATGCAACTGTTAATCTCAGAAAATAATAATTCCCAAATGTCGCATATGTCCTTGACTTATGCAGCCTATTGACAAAATACTTCATTTTTGTTATAATCAAAATATGGAAAATCAAAATTTTGATATTTTACATATTAAAATTTAATATGGCGAGTAATAAACCCCGTTAGAAAACTTTGTCCTCAAAACGGGGTGGAGAGGTGAGAAATGAAAAAAAATGAGCAGGAACTTAATGAAATGGCGACAAAGGTATTGAACCTTTCCAATGAAATAGGCCGCCTTATGCATGCGCTGACCGAAACACAGGAGGTACCGCTTGAGCTTACTCATAACCAGTTTATGTCTGCCGTATACCTTTTAAGATTGAAGACCGCAACGATGACGGAAATCAGCGACGCTTCCGGAATATCAGCAAGCGCCATGACCGGGATAATAGACAGATTGATTGAAAAAGGCATAGCTGTAAGAGAGCGGGATACCGATGACAGGCGCGTGGTCAAAATAATGCTTTCCCAAAAAGGCAATGATATGATAGGGCAGATAGCAAAAACAATAAGGTCAAAGATGGTTGCGCTGCTGGAAAAAATGGTGCCGGAAGACAGGACAAATCTTATAAACGTTTTTGAAAGAATAATAAAAGCGATAAAAAACAACGTTTAACCGCAGAACGGGGTATCTATAATGAAAAGAACTTTATTAATATTAATATTAAGCACTTTAACATTAAATGCGCTTTGGTCGGAAGACGGCAGCCGGCGAACATCGCAGGTATTTAGTATGGAAAACTGCGTTGAAACAGCGCTTAAAAACAATCCGCAGATAAAAATTGCAGAGCAAAAAATTCTATCCGCAAAAGCGAAAAAAAGAGAGGCATTTTCCGGGTATCTTCCTAACATTTCCGGAAGTGCGAGTTATATAAAACGGAAAGAGGTGGAGGGCGCATCTGCGCTTTCGGGTATTACTTCCGTGTCGCCTACTTTCAGATTTTCCTTTGCGGATGAAATGTACGACAACAAACTCACGCTGACCCAACCGGTTTTTACATGGGGAAAAATTTATCAGTCAAACAGGCAGGCAACATTAAATTATAAATATACTGAGGAGGAATATCGCAAGACGAAGCAGGAAGTTATATATAAGACAAAAGAGGCGTTTTACAGATACATACTTGCAAGACAAATGGTTTCAATTTCCAAAGAGGCGTTTGATGTAACCGAGGCACATCTTAAAGTTATTGAGAAATTTTACGACGAGGGCCGCTCTTCTTCATATGACGTTTCTCGTGCAAAAGTTTCTCTTGCAAACACTAAGACAAATTTAATACGCGCCGAAAACGATTTTAATTTGGCAAAGCAGTCGCTTGTAAATATATTAAACATCAAAGAAAAAGATGTTGATTTCTCTGGCGATTTGGAATATGTTCCATTGGATATTGACCTTGACAGTTTGTTGAACGATGCAATGAATAGCCGTCCGGAATTAAATCAAATTATGCTTTTGGAAGATATTTCCAAATCACTTGTAAAACTTACATCTGCCGGGAACAAACCGAATATAGCGGTTACAGGTTATACTGAATGGCAAAATACCAAGTGGGAGACAAAGGGCTGGTACAATACATGGACAACGATGGCAATTTTGACCGTTCCGATTTTTGACGGATTTTCCACCTTTCAGAAAACGAAACAGGCAAAGTCAAATCTGGAACAGGTTAAATTGAGCAAAGAGGCATTGGAAGAGGGAATAAAACTTGAAGTCCGCGCGGCGTATCTTAATTACAAACAGGCGAAGGAATCTATTGAAGCGAACAAAGAAAATGTGGCAACAGCAAAAGAAAATCTGGATACAGCGCAGGAAAGATACAAACTTGGTCTTATGTCGGACATAGAAGTTCGTGATGCACAATTTGCATTAACCCAGGCGGAAACAAACTATACACAGGCGTTATATGATTACAACATTGCATTAGCATCTGTAGAAAAAGCAAGAGGCATAACAAAATGATTGGGAAATTTTTTCTGTGTTATTAAAAGTAATGGTCAGCGGTGGATTCCATAAATAGATACTAAAAAATCAGCGCGGAGGGAGAAATGAGTAAGCAAGAAGCAAGAAGCAAGAAGCAAGAAATCAGAAACAGGAAGTGGTTTTTACTTTTACCTTTTACCTTTTACCTTTTAACTTTCCTTTTTATTGGCTGTGCAAAAAAGGAAAAAGGTGACTTAACTGAAAGGAAGGTTCCTGTCCAAACGGCTCCTGTAAAAAGGGGATGTATTGAAGAAATAATTTCTCTTACCGGAGACATTCACGGTCAGAAAGAGGCCAAGGTTTATGCCAAAGTTCCGGGAAAACTTATCAAGAAAGTAAAAGAGGCGGGTGAAATGGTTAAAGAAAATGATATTATTGCACTTATTGACCGGGACGAAGCCGCTCTAAAATTTTCTGAAGCAGAGGTGAAATCACCGATAGATGGAGTGGTAACTATGTATTTTGCAGGACTTGGAGAGGCGGTTTTTCCTGCGGGGGGACCGGTGATAATGGTTGCTGATATGGACAAAGTAAAAGTTGTGGTTTACTTGAGTGAACAGGATATTGGTAAAGTAAAAAAAGGACAAAAAGCGAAAATTTCTGTTGATGAGTATCCTGCTCAAATTTTTCAAGGAGTAATCAGTGAGGTTGCACCGGCAGCAGATCCGGCTACGAGAAAACTGAAAGCGGAAATCCTTGTTCCCAATCCCGAACATCTTCTTAAACCCGGGACTTTTGCCCGTGTTGAAATTGTTGTCAATGAGCATAAAAATATCTTACTTGTGCCCCGCCGCGCCGTTTTAGAAAGAGAAGGAAAGAAAATGGTCTTTACCTGCGAAAATAATCAGGCAAAGATAATAGATGTTTTAACAGGTGCCGAAGATGAAAAAAACATTGAAATAAAAAAAGGACTAAAAAAGGCAGATATAGTAATTGTAGAGGGAAATTACGGATTGATAGAAGGAACAAAAATAGAAATAGTTAAATAACAGTTATACAGTTAGATTCAGGTTTCATAAAATATTTGTCAACGCAAATAACCCAACAACGAAAGTAACGCAATAACGCGATAACCTCTGCGGGTTCTGTCAAAAATTCTATGAAAACTACTGAAAAAAGAATACCACGGAGACGCGGAAGGACGGAAACACAGAAAGATAAACTCAAATAAAAAAAGTAAAGAAATAGTTTTATTCCGTGCTTTAGTGGTTGATTTTGACAGGTTTTAAACAATAAATAAAAGATTTTAATTTGTGTAATTCGTGTAATTTGTAGTTAAGTTTTTGACATTACTGCTGAAAAAAAAGGAGCAAAAAATGAACTTACCAGAATTTTCTGTCAATAAAAGAGTAACTATAAGCATGCTGATTATGATTGTGGTCCTCGGCGGTATTGTGGCATTCTTCGGGCTTGGCCTTGACTTGATGCCTGAACTTGAGTTCCCGATGATTACGGTAGTTACAAAATATGAAGGGGTTGCTCCTGAAGACATAGAAAATCTTATTACCCGGCCGGTTGAGGAAGTTTGCAGCACTTTAAAAAACGTAAAGAATATTACTTCTTCCTCTGAAGAAGGGACATCGTCAGTAATGGTTGAGTTTGAATGGGGAATCAACATTGATTTTGCCGCGCAGGATGCCCGCGAATCGCTGGATAGGTTAAAAATGGTTCTTCCCGAGGACGCCGATGACCCGATGGTAATGAAATTTGATCCGTCTCAGATGCCGATATTAGTTTATGGCATATCTGGAATGGAAAACACAATGGAACTAAAGGATTATATTGAGGACAATGTTACCCCCCGTTTGGAAAGAATTGAAGGCGTGGCTATGGCTATGGCTTTAGGCGGACTGGAGAGAGAAATAAATGTCCTTGTTGACAGAACAAAATTAGAAGCGTATACGCTCTCTCTGGATGAAATAATAGGTAAACTGCAAACAGAGAATCAAAACATTTCAGCAGGGCAGGTAACAAAGGACTATACTGAATATCTGATCAGGTTGTTGGGAGAATATAAAGACCTGGATGAAATCAGAAATACCGTATTGAAAAAAGTTAATGATGTCCCAATATACATAAAAGATGTGGCCGAGGTTAAGGATACTCATATAGAAAAGCGCCACTACACCCGCCTTAACGGCAAAGATACTGTAATTATGATGGTAGCGAAACAGTCGGGAGCGAATACCGTTATTGTAATTAATGAGGTTGAAAAAGCGCTGGAGGAGATGAAGGGAAAAATGCCCTGGGATATAAAATTTCATGCGGTAATGGACCAGGGGGATATCATAAAAAAAATTGCTTCTGAAACAGCTAAAACTGCGGTCATGGGCGGAATACTGGCGGTTCTTCTTATCTTTATATTCTTGCGGGACTGGCGGTCCACTCTATGTATATCTTTAGCCATCCCCATTTCCATAATCACCTCATTTATCGGTCTTTATGTTTTCGGCTATACGCTTAATATCCTCACTCTCGGAGGCTTCTCTCTTGTTGTGGGGATGCTTGTGGATAATGCAATTGTGGTAATTGAAAACATCTTTAGACATCTTGAAGAAGGAAAGACAAGAAAAGAAGCAGCAAAAATCGGTGCGACTGAAGTGGTAGGAGCAATTACTGGCTCTACCCTGACTACTATTTGTGTCTTTCTGCCGATGGTTCTTGGCGGGGGCATGGCAGGCGAAATGTCAAAACCACTGGCGGTAACTGTTATCATCGGTCTGGTTGCCTCACTTTTTGTCGCTCTCACTATTATTCCCATGATTGCTTCTATCATTTTTAAACAGAGGACAAAAGAGGAATATGTAAAAGCATATGAAGGAAAAAGATTTGAAAGATTAAAGGAGTGGTATAAACAAAAATTGTCCATTGCCCTTTTTCACAAAAAACAAGTTATACTTGCTGCATTTGGCGGTTTTCTTTTAAGTGTACTCATTTTATATCTTATCGGATTTGAATTTATGCCTAAAGGCGATAATCCGATGATGATAATGAACGCGAAGATGCCTGTAGGGACAAATCTGGAAGAAACAGACAGAGTGATAAAACAGATTGAGGACGATTTTATAAAATTACCGGAAAAAAAATTTGTAGTATCAACAATCGGGCCCTCTGCAGGTGGCGTGGCGCGGTCAGCCCAGGGAATGGGCGCGGCAGATGTGAATGAGGGAATGGTAATGGCAAGATTGGTTGACCTTGAAGATAGAAAAAGGGGATCCGAAGAAATTACCGAAGAATTAAGAAAAAAGTTGCCGAAATTAGAAGACGCAAAATTTGAGTTTAGAGATATGTTCGGAATGATGATGAGTGGTAGCGGCAGTCCTGTAGAAATAAAGATTTTCGGCAAGGATTTAAATCAATTAAAAAGTTATGCCAACACAGTTGCTTTGAAAATTAAAGATGTAAAGGGAGTCAGGGACATAGATGTTTCAATGAGGGAGGGGAAACCCGAACTGCAGATAAGGATTGACAGGGATAAGGCATCGCATTTTGGCTTGACCGTAGGTCAAATCGGACAGACCTTGCAGATATCCTCGCTTGGCAAAGTGGCGACAAGATATAGAGTCGGCGGGGATGAAACCGATGTCCGAGTGAGATTTAAAGAGTTTGACAGGGACTCTATTAAGGATATTGAGAATATAACCATACCCACAAGAAAAGGGTTCCATGTCACTTTTCCTGATATAGCCAGTTTAGATTATGGTGTAGGTCCACTGCGAATTATGCGGGAGAACCGGGTGCGAAAGGTTACTGTAACCGCCAATACTACCGACAGGGCGATTGGAAAAATTACGAATGATATTAAAAAGGAGTTAAGGGATTTTAACTTGCCATCAGGATATTTCATGGAGCACGGCGGCAGTTACGAACAGATGGAGGAGACGCTTACCACTTTGTTTTTAGCGTTCTTGGCCGCTGTCATTCTTATCTACATGATCATGGCCGCTCAGTTTGAATCCTTTACACAGCCGCTGGTAATATTGTTTACAGTGCCGCTTTCCATTATCGGAGTTGCCTTAGGTCTTGCGGCATTTGGTATGAGCCTTTCTTCAGTGGCGTTTATGGGGATGATAATATTAGCCGGAGTTGTGGTAAATAACGGCATTGTTATGATTGATTATGTGAACCAGTTGAGAGCAAAAGGAGTAGACAAATATGAAGCGCTGGTGCAGTCTGCCACAACGCGTCTCAGGCCGATTCTGATTACCAGTTTATCTACAATAATAGGAGTTATTCCCATGGCATTATCCCGCTCGCAGGGATGGGAAATGCGCGCTCCTATAGGAATAGCAGTCGGAAGCGGACTTCTTGTTGCCACCATTCTTACCCTTTTTGTTGTCCCGGTGCTGTATGCGACGGTGGACAGGATTGCCCGCGAATCCACTAAAAAAATGGTTAAACAACTGCATGGCGACGAGTAATCCAACCGGAATACAACCTTTAGGTTGTAAATTTTTACATGATAAATCCTGTATTCCACCTTTAGGTTGAATAATAAAAAATTTTGGAAACAAAAAAGTACTTGACAGAATGCAGATTTTATATTAGGGTTTGCTGAAAAACTATTTTTTGTGAATGTTAACGATAGATTTTGCGCATAGGTTTCCCTAATTCTTATACACTTTCTGTGGATTATTTTTTGGTTCTTTCTTAAATATTGTGGAAAAATAGCATGATTTATAGACGGTAAAAAGCATAAAAATGAACAGCGCATTGATTATCGGTAAAAAAGTCAATAAAACATCCGAACTCTGTTGCCACTATCGTAGGCTCTATTCCGTAGTTTTACATTCTCAACAAGCACGATTAATGAGTGTGCCAGTAAAGTGAAGATTCAGTCAAAATCCACTTATTATTCCACAATATTTCCACATTAAATACGAAAGAACCGAACTTTTTTATGTTTTTTTCCAAAAAAACGGCATAATTATTTCAATTCCACAATGGTTCAATTAAAACGATTTTTTCCGCAGAAGCGAGTTTTTTGCTTTCTGATTTCAATTCCACAATGGTTCAATTAAAACTTTGAAGAGCGCAGACGATTTTATTAACTTTAATGGATTTCAATTCCACAATGGTTCAATTAAAACAACAGGTAATCAGCCGACATTCAAAGCATCTTATTTATTTCAATTCCACAATGGTTCAATTAAAACATAACTCTTTTTTTATACTCACGAGCATTACAATCATTTCAATTCCACAATGGTTCAATTAAAACTATAGCGACCAAAGCATTAGGGCAAACATTATTGAATTTCAATTCCACAATGGTTCAATTAAAACGAGACAGAATTTTCGCCGATACCGCCGTATAACACATTTCAATTCCACAATGGTTCAATTAAAACGCGCATAATTTCAAGCTGAGTGTCGACAAAATCATCATTTCAATTCCACAATGGTTCAATTAAAACGAAACAGATCTATACTGATTAATGTCAAATCCTGAATTTCAATTCCACAATGGTTCAATTAAAACACAAAGGAAATTTATTATAATTGTAATAAGCAACATTTCAATTCCACAATGGTTCAATTAAAACCTTTTTTTTTCTTGCGAGTTATTTCAATTCCACAATGGTTCAATTAAAACCTCTCCGTCT
>MWCF01000092.1 GCA_002069855.1 Elusimicrobia bacterium ADurb.Bin231
ATTTCATTCTTAATAACTTCCAGACATTTTTCCCACAATTCTTGCGGATTTTCGTTCATTATCTCTCTCTTTTTTAGTAACTACTAACAAAGTTATTCACACTTGTGGATAATATGTTCAGTGTGTGTATTTATTATGATATTTTGCTATTTTTTAGCAAACTGTTCTTTTTAGTATTCAAATTATTGCTATATTTTTAATTATTATAGAAAATATTTCTTTAAATGTCAAGATAAATTTTTTATTTCAGTTTTTTCTTGACATTTTTTTTATTATTGGTATAATATTCACATATGAAACAACAAGTATTGGTTATTATAAAACCGGATGGTCTTATAAAATCTCTTACCGGCAGCATCCTGATGAAACTATCGGAAGCCAAACTTAATATTATCGGCGCTAAGGTCGTAAAACCCTCTCGTGAACTCGCGGAAAAGCATTATTTTCATATGAAATCCAAACCTTTTTTTGAAGAAATAGTGCAATATATCTGCGGCCAGATTCATAAAACACCGCGCGTGTTGGCTCTTGTTTATCAGGGAGAAAACGCTATAAAAAAACTGCGTCGCATTGCCGGTTCCACCAATCCCGAAGAAGCGGATCCTACAACGATTCGCGGAGCTTACGGAAGAATCACCACAAAGGGCGTGTACGAAAATGTTTTGCACGTTTCCGGGAATCTGGAGGATGCGGAACGGGAAATAAAATTGTGGTTTACGCCTGAAGAGATCGTCGGAGATATTTATCCGGTAAAAGAAATCGTAAAAGAAAAAACTAACGCGTTGGACTGGGCCTGAAAAATATCGGGCGCCGGTTTTTTTTTGCGCGAAATACGTTGGCAAGGAAAATAAAAACTTATTTTTTTCCGGTAGTTTTACTTTTTTATTATCTGATCTATTACCCTATTCAAATCTTCCAATGAATGGCAGGAGATAATAATTTTTCCTTTTTTCCCTTTGTAGGATATTTCCACCTTTGTACCGAGCGCGCGCTGCATCTCCTCTTCTGCGACCACAATATCAGGATCCTTGTCTAAAACTTTCTTGTCCTGTTTTTGGGAAATTTTTTCAACATCCCTGACGGTAAGTTGCTGATTTATTATCTGATCAAGAACAAAGGCCTGTTTTTCTTTATCTTCTATCGCAGCCAAAGCCCGCGCATGCCCTCCTGAAATTGTGCCTGATATTACGGCATTTTGCACATTATCCGGCAGGGATAAAAGACGCACGGTGTTTGCTATTGTGCTTCTTTTTTTGCCTAATGCCTGAGCCACATCTTCCTGTTTCAGGTTGAATTCTTTAATAAGCCGTTTATACGCTACTGCTTCCTCAATAGCATTGAGATCTTTTCTTTGCAAATTTTCTATCAGTGAAAGAATAAAACTTTCCTGTTCGGATGCCGGTTTAACTATCGCGGGAATTTCAGGCAAGCCGGCTTTCTGACAAGCGCGGAATCTTCTTTCTCCCGCAACAATTTCATAGAATCCTTCATTGTCCACAGGCAGTACCAAAATCGGTTGCACTACCCCGTGGGTCGCTATGGAATCTGCCAATTCAGTTATTGCTGTTTCGTCAAAATTTTCTCTTGGCTGATACCTGTTCGGTTTGATTTTTTCTATTGGAAGTTTTAATGTGCCCTCCGGCTGGGATTTTAATGCATTGCCTAATTCCGGTATTAATGCTTCGAGTCCTTTTCCTAAAGCTTTTCTCATTTCAATTCACCTTTTTTTAGATTGTTATTTATATAATATGATTTCTATAGTACCTTTTTTATTATTGCCGCCCGCTTACGAAAATATATGTTAGGTATGTTTTTCTTCGGCCAGTTCCGGCAGGTTCAACCGCCTGTGTTCTTTTTCCTTAGCTATGACCTCTTTTGAAAGATTAATGTACGCTTCTGCTCCTGTTGAACGTTTGTCATAAGTAATTATTGGCTGGCCAAAACCCGGCGCTTCAGCTAAACGTATTGTGCGCGGAATTATCGTTTTGTAAACCTTTTCTCCAAAGTATTTTTTTATCTGGTTCTGGACCTGCGATGATAGATTGACCCTTGAATCGTACATTGTAAGCAACACGCCTTCTATTGCCAAATGCGGGTTGAAAGTCATTTTAATCATTTCTACGAATTTAAGTAATTGCCCTAAACCTTCAAGAGCGTAATATTCGCATTGTATGGGTATGATAATGGAGTTCGCAGCTGTAAAGGCATTCTCAGTTAAAAGTCCCAGCGCGGGCGGGCAATCGATGATAATAAAATCATAGACCTTTTTATATTTTGCCAATGCTTCTTTTAGTTTAGACGCCCTTTCCGGCACGTTAACAAGTTCGACCTCCGCTCCAACAAGATCTAAACCTGATGGCGCGATGGAGCATAACTCGACTCCTGTTGGTATAACTATTTCTTCCAAAGGGACATTATCAATTAATGCATTGTAGATACTTGCTTTCAGATTGTTTTTTCTTATGCCGAATCCGCTTGTGGAATTGCCTTGCGGGTCGAAATCAATCAAAAGAGTTTCATAATAGGATGCCGCCAATGCCGCTGCCAGGTTCAATGCGGTAGTTGTTTTGCCAACTCCGCCTTTTTGGTTTGCTACGGCTATAATCTTGCTCATAGGAATTTATTTTCTCCAGTGTGTACAAATTATGGCATTGCTTACATAGTGTTTGCGAAAATGCGTTAAATGCCGGTTTACTTATATAGAATGTCAAAGAATTATAAGATAAATATATAAATTTGTCAAGCAAAAAAATGTTTCATGTGGAACATTTGGGGACTTTTTGGAAACTTACATACAGGTAATTTAGGGGGTTATTGTAGATAACTAAGGGGCATTCAGCTGAGGAATCTTGGTTTTCCAGGTACTGTTATTTTAGCTGTAACGCAGCGGGGGGAAGATTCTTTCTTTGATGGTTACTGCGAGTCCTGATGTCTTTAATTATGGGCAAGCAATTTCTGTGTTATTCAGTCATTCTGAATGTAGCGGAGCGAAGTGAAGAATCTCTCTTTTGCCCGCATTCTGAGGCACCGCCGAAGAATCTCGTAGTTAATGTTTTATGCGGCGAAGAGGATCAAGCTGGAGATGTTTCGCTTTGCTCAACATGACAACGTTAGGAGATACTTCGTACCAAAGACGCTCTCATTGCGAGTGTAAGCGTGGCAATCTCATCCTGAATGGAGTACCGCGGGATGAAGAATCCTGCCTCGGTCATTCTGAGCCATCAGGCGAAGAATCTCGTATTTTAGGTTTTACACGGGAGAGAGAAACAGGAAGAAAATGCTTCGCAAAGTATGACAAAAAAATACTGCTATTCTTAGGCAAGTCATAGGAATCCCTCTGTTGCAGTTGGCCATAAAAGAATGTGGGTAAGAGTGGCAAGGTGGAGATGTTTCGCTTCGCTCGCAATGCCGACATTAGGGGATACTTCGTTACACTTGGTATGACAAACAAGGACTGGGCGCTTCATTAGGGCAGGGCACGCACTATAAACACTTTTTAAGCAGATTCAATTTTCAGGCAATAAGATCATATACTTGTTTTACTGCTTTAATAGTACCGTTGAATATATCGCCTTGCTTATGGCGTTTGTTAAATATAATCTTCCCATCAATTTCCGGAGCTTGAAATTCCGTATGGCCTTCAAAATCTGCATCAGCAAGTATATCATATTTCCTGCCAATGCGGTTTTTATTCTTTCCGGATGTAATGCCTTGCTGGAGTTCCATTATTGCCTGTTTGCGGTCCTCCTTTATACCTGTCTGTACCTTATCTTTCAATGTGTATGCCTTGGTTCCTTTTTCCGCGGAATAAGTAAATGTTCCAAGCCAGTCAAACTCTGCCTGCCGGATATCCTTTAGTAGTTGTTTAAAATCTTTTTCCGTTTCTCCGGGGAAGCCGGTTATTATAGATGTTCTTATAACAATATCAGGTATTTGTTTCCTTAATTTGTCTATTGCCCGGGCCGCGATATTGTGCTCAGGTCTGCCCATTGACCGCAGTATTTTATCAACTGTATGCTGTAAAGGTATGTCTATATAATTTGCTACTTTTTCGGTGTGAGCAATAGTGTGAATAAGTTCATCTGTGATGTGCGCAGGGTGGGTATATAAGATGCGTATCCATTTCAGGTCTTTTATACGGTTTAGTTTGGTTAAAAGTACAGGCAACATCTGCCTGCCGTAAAGGTCGATTCCGTAACGGGTTGTATCCTGCGCCACCAGAATTATTTCCTTTCTTCCGGTATCTGCGGCGTTTTGGGCATCTTGCACGATATATTCCATTTTTCTGCTTCTGTATTTCCCGCGTATTGATGGTATTAAACAATAGTGGCATCTGTTATCACAGCCGTCCGCGATTTTGATATATGCGTAACTTTTCGGGGTGGAAAATAGTTTGGATTCATCAGCCATTATGAAACGCGGATTTAGGTCAATTTGGCAATACTTTTTTGGGTTGTAGATAGTGTGAATAAGTTTGTTAATAATGGGGAAATCGCTGCTTCCAAGAAGATAATTTATTTTTGGATATTTTCGCGATATTAAACGGCCTTCTACTTGCGGCAGGCATCCGCATACTATTAGTATCTGGTTATCACTTTTATCCCTTGAAACTTTGCCTATAATATCATATGCTTCTTTGCGGGCAGAAGCGAGAAATCCGCAGGTATTAATTACAATTATATTTGCGTGGTGATAATCGTTTATTAAAGTGTATCCGTTTTCTGTAAGTATGCCTGCAATGGTTTCAGAATCAACAAGATTTTTGGGGCAGCCCAGAGAAATGATATTTGCCAGATTGAGATCAGCTCTTTTGCGGTTAAATCTATTTTTTATTTTTTTTACTGATTGATATATTTTGTTAGTACCTGGTTTATTCATTATGTTTGTTTTTATCATCTTGGCAATTGCTGAAATAATGTCTTCTGCTTCATCTAACTAATGTATTTCAATATGTAGGTAAAACATTGGCAATATTTATGAATCTCGTCTATTTCTTTTCTTTTATCATTATTAATAGCATTTTGAATTTTTTTACTGCTTTCAATGCGTGCGGTTTGCGGGCAGGCATTATAATCATTTCGCCTGATTTAATACGATACGGTTTCCCTGATATATGTATAAGCGCTTCCCCGTCTATTATATAAACCATTGCGTCAAACGGTGCAACATGTTCGCTTAAACCCTGCCCTTGAGCAAAGGCAAAAGCAGTAACAGTGCCTGCGTTTTTACTTATTAATGTTTTGCTTACTACTGAACCGTTTTGATAATCTGTAATATCTTTTAGTTTTATCGTTTCTGTGATTTTCTTTTTTGCCATAAGAATATCCTATCTAAATTGATTGACGATTTTTATAATGTTTCATGTGAAACAATTATTACTGGTAAACCTCATCATTCTCCAATTGATACTTTCTTGGTCTTGCTCTTCTCGGCCGTTGTCCGGTACGAGGAGGATGCGTGCCATGTCTTGTTCCCATACGCCATCCTGTTAGATCCGTTATGCCAATGGCTGCTATTTTATACAGGACCCGCATTCTCAATATAGATGTTCTCGGCGCAATCTTAATCATATGGAAAAAATCATTTAATGCTTCATCATCTTTGCCTAATCTATAGTATGCTGTGCCTCGGTTATAATAATAGGAAAGCCACTTAGGATCCAGTTTGATTGCTTCTGTGTAATTCTTTACTGCCTCTTCCAGATTGTTTTCCCTGTGATAGAAATAACCTTTCGCGTAATAAAAACGCGGATTGCTCGGATTCAGTTTTATTGCGATATCCGTATTCTCTATTGCTGACTTGAAATCACGTTTTTTGCCATATACGCTTGCTCTCCTTCTGTATAGTTCTGCGTTTGAAGGATGCATCTTAATCAAGTTGGTGCAAACTTTCAGGGCATCATCATACTTTTGCATTGTTGTGTATGCCCAAATCAAATGATAATATGCCGTAAGTTTTTCATCCGCATTATTCGCAGCCGCTATGTATTGTTGCAAGTCAGCAATTGCTTCAGGATATTTTTTTAATGTTGTGTTAGTTATACCGCGATATTTATACGCGTAAAAATTTTGGGGATCTGCTTGTACTGCTTGAGTAAACGTTCGCAGCGCGTCTTCCGGCTTTTTTTGTTTGAAAAGAATTTTGCCAAGTTCAATATACTTTATGGCTTTTTCCTGTTCCGGTAAATTTTTATTTTTCAACTGTCTGGAAACCCGTGATATATCCATCTTGAAACGCAGTGCCACATAATTTTTTGCCAGCCAAGTAGAATTGAATAAAAAGAGTATTTCCAGTACTACCAATAAGCACATTGCGTATAAAACGATTTTTTTGTTAAGATTGTCTTTCATACTTATTTTGTTTCACATGGAACATTTTGTGTGGCGGTTCCATCTGCTGATCCGTTTTTGTTCTCTTCGTTTGTCAGTAAAATGGGGAGTATCTTATTGATACAGTCATTTATTTGTTCAAAAGCCATATCGTAAAATTCCGGCGGTTTATTTATCGGGTCGCTTATATCAATATCCCCATAGCCGGCAAGTTTTTTTAGGAGAACTGTTTTTTCTTCCGCCCAAGAATATCTTTTTGTTATGTATCTTTTTTGCATCCGTTCCATTACCACTATAATATCGTAATCAGCAAGATGTCTGCCTGTAAGTTTTGTGGATATATGTTTGGAATTGTCTATATCCTTTTTGATGAATAATTCAGAAAGATAACCAAAGGTTTTGTATTCGGGGTTCCCGTCAATGCCTGCTGAAGAGACGGAAATATCAGTGATGTTGTTTTTTGCTAAAAGTTTTTTTAAAAGATATTCTGCCATAACAGAACGGCAGATATTGCCTGTACAAACGAAAAGTATTTTTTTCATTTCATCCTCATTCTTACGCATAGTAGATTTAATGGTTCATATTATAGTAAACAACTTTAATTTAGTCAACTTCCATGGTAAAAAAAGTTGCGGTATATGCTGCGGAATATTGAGGATAAAAAGGGGCGAGGGGAAGAATTATCGGGTCGTCTATGTATTGAAGAATATCAGGTCGCGGGTTGTATCAGGCAGATGAAGCAAGCGCATTTTGTCATTGTGCTGGCGAAGCACGCGGCAATCTCGTATTTAAGCTGTCATTCCGCTGCGCTTCATTCAGAATGACGGCAAAAACGGGTTCCTTCACTTCGTTCAGGATGACGGCGTCTTTGGTTGTCATGTTGAGCGTAGCGAAACATCTCCAGCTTGTTCTCTTTCCCGTACTTAAGGTGTCATTTCGCTCAAATGCGAAAGTTCCCGTTTGTTTTATTCTGTCGGGTTATTAATCCGTCACATTCTAATAATATGCTTACTTGCTTCTGTATTTCTCCACAAGCGCTTTGAATTCCGGAGTTTGGTTCAGGTCGCCGATGAAATGGCCTGCGCTGGTGTCATCATACAGTGTATCCCAAAGTTCAAATCCATTTTGAAAACATTTTTCATAATATTTTAAAGCTTTCCGTTTATTTTTCTGCGTTTTCCAGTAATAAATACCAAGATTCCCGTATGGTAATGATGTTTTCTTGTTAAGTTTTATTGCCTTTTTGAAATCTCGTTTTGCCTTTTTCCATTCTCCCATCCACATGTATGTCCAACCGCGGGCATTATATACGCTTCGTCCAAATAGTTTGTTGATTTTTATTGAAGTATCATAATCAGCCAATGCTTTTTCATATTCCTTTTTTTTTACATATATATTTCCTCGCACATAATATGCCCAACCATATTTCGGCTCAAGTTTTATTGCAGTATTGTAATTCGCCATTGCCGCATCATATTCCTTTTGTTGGGCGTATGCGCTGCCACGATGGATATATGCCCAAGCGTCGTCCGGCTTAATTTTTATTGCTTTGTCATAATCTGTCATTGCATAATCATAATTTTTTTGGGCGGCATAAATATCCCCGCGAACATAATAGTAACCGCAAAATGTCGGTGCAATTCGTATTGCCTCATTAAGATTTTCTATTGCTTGGACATCATTCTTTTTCTTCTTATATATAAGCGCTCGGCTATAATATGGTAACCCATTTTCCGGAGCAAGTGCTATCGCTGTGCCAAAATCATCCAAAGCTTTTTCAAGATCATTTTTTTCATAGTAAGCAAGTCCGCGATTATGATAAATTATTGCCTTGTTTTCTTTTGTATATTTATTGTTATCCCAGTATTTTAGTACTTTTGTATAGTATTTTATACGTTTATCAGGAGATTTTTTAATATTGATATCTTTGTATATATTGTAATGAAAACTATAGCCTATTGTTGTAAAGCAGCGCCAGATAAACAATACTGCCAAGAAATATTTATAATCTTTTCTCAATTTATTTAAAATTTTCATATTGTATAATTCCCTCACTATTATAATATTACTTTCAGCAGTCGTATATGTCAAGGTTAAAAGAGTTTTTTATATCTATGGATGGGAGCGGCAAATATTTTTCTTTGTCGCTATGTAGAGTTCGTTGTCATGTTGGGTGTTCGGGGATAGTTCAATTTGTTGTCATACTGAGTGTAGCGAAGTATCTCTTAATGTCGTCATGTTGAGCAAAGCGAAACATCTCCTGCTTGTTTTTCTTCCACATAAGATCGCCCCCAATATTTTGTCTTGATATTTTTGCAAAAATATTATATAAAATATTAGTAGTCTCATTACTGTTATGGGGACTGTCCCCGAATTACGAATTAATTTTAGAAAAAAATGAAAATAAAACAATCTGTTTATCTACTCTTCATATTTGCTGTTATGGCAGGATTATCCTCCTGCTCCACCATACCGAAAGGGGCGTCAGCAGTAAAACCTTTCCATAAAGAAAAATATCTCGGTAAATGGTATGAAATTGCTCGAAAAGATTTTAAATATGAACGGAATTTAAGTAACACCACAGCGGAATATTCTTTAAATGACGATGGAAGTGTCAAGGTTGACAATCAGGGGTACCATACAATAAAAGGAAAATGGGCCCAAGCAATTGGCAAGGCAAAGTTCATTGGGGAAGAAGACATTGCCAAACTCAAGGTATCATTCTTCGGACCATTTTATTCCGGATACAATGTAATCGCGATTGATGATGAATACAGATACGCTCTGGTTGCAGGTAAAAGTCTTAAGTATTTGTGGATTTTATCTCGGGAGATCCATATACCTGTTGAGATAAAAGATAAATATCTTAAAATCGCAGAGAATATTGGATATAATACAGCTGACCTGATATGGGTTGAGCATAACAAAAATAAGACCTGTGCGGTGTCCTTCGCTTTGTCCAAGATGACGATATTACGGGGAGCGCCAAAGGATTGGACCTAATGTGAAACAAGTCCATATGAGATTATGCCTAATTTTATAACAAATAATAAAACAAGCGACCTAAAAAAGCGTTTAATTGAGCTTATCAAAAAGAGCGATGAACTCAAATTTTTGGTTGGGTTTTTCTACTTTTCCGGGATAAGAGAATTATATAAGGGATTAAAAGAGAACCCAGATCAGAAAATTAAG
>MWCF01000093.1 GCA_002069855.1 Elusimicrobia bacterium ADurb.Bin231
AGTTGACTCTCTTGAGAAGGCGCGGTATTGGCAGGACGCCGTAGATATAGAAGGCATTTGCCTTCACCACAGATTAAATAAAAAAGTCGATAAAATAAAACTTATAAAAGAAAGAACAGGTCTGCGTCTGGCTGTAATTGCCAATGATCAATGCCTTGTTGAATGTCCGAATGAACTTTGTCATGATAATTTTGCCACTTATATAGGTCATTCGATTTCTGTTTACGATTGCTTTTTTATGACTGTGTTAAAGCCCTGGGATGTTTTCCATCAGGCAAAGATAGTTCCTGCGAATTTGAAACATTATAAAGGCATACTTGATATAGTAAAACTTGAAGGCAGGTCAATAGACACATCCAAAATCATCAGTCAAGTTATCAATTACTCGACTAATCTTAATTCTTACGAATACCCAGACAACGCTTACAGACCGTTAGCGTATCCTTTTTATCATCCGTATTCTATTAAACAAGAACCTGCATCTGTTTTCGAAATGGTGAGCAAATGCAAGAATGATTGCGACAATTGCGGCTATTGTGAAAAGATATGGCTTGAATATTACGGTCTTACTAAGGATGTATATTATTGCATAGACGGGTATAGGAAATTTCACAAGAAAAGATATAAGGAAGCAATTGAATCTTTTGAAAAATATTTAAGTTCCAGGAACAAAACCGACGGTAGTTTATATTATCATCTGGGCTTGTGTTACAGGTATGTTAATGATGTTGAAAAAGCGATTTTTGCTCTGGAAAAAGCAGTTCAACTTAATATTTCCGAGTGGATTTTGTACAATTTTTTAGGTTCATTGTATAGAGACAAGGGGGATTTTCCCGCTGCTGAAAAATCTTTACTGGAAGCAATTCGTCTGCAACCTGACGAATGGAGCAATTATAATGTTTTAGGCAACATATATTCTTTTCTGCATCAAAGGGAAGAAGCCCTTAAGATGTATGAAAAAGCGCTGTCTTTTAATCCCGAAGCTGGATACGCGGGTCGTATACTTGAAAATATAAATCGCATTAAAGGGACATAATAATTCCGGATATTTTATGAATCAGCAAATACTTAAAAGTTGCAAGAAAGGTTATACTTATGACCAGGATAAAACTGTTAGTCCGTTTTTGACTGTGAAAACTGCTCTTGAACGGATAAGACAGCACCCTTTTCCTTTAATACACGATTTTTACAGGTTTGAAAATTATTTTGATGTTCCTCAATATGTCCTTGACTGCTCACAGTACTTAAAGAATAAATACCGTCTGAAAAGAACGAACGGCAAAGGCGCGACACCGGAACAGGCGCAGGCGAGCTGTATAATGGAATTTGTCGAGAGGTTCAGTAGCGTCACATATAATCGTTGGGAAAAGGCGAAGTTTGCCGGTTTGTTCAACAAGAATGTTTTGCCTTTGGAATGTATGGCTGATTCATATAATTGTTCTGGCCGCCGCCGACCTGAAATTATTTCAAAAATAAAAGATATGAATCTGGAATGGGGCAGAGCATTTAATATTACTACAGATGAAGATATTTATGTTCCGAAGATATTTTTCAGTTCAGGTACTACAGGCCGCGCCGCAGGCAACACTATTGAAGAAGCCGTCCTTCAAGGATTATGTGAATGTATCGAAAGGCATGTCGGTGCCCATGTCCAATTTTCCGGCGGTATGTTCCCCACAGTGAACGAACGAACCGTTAAGAATCCTGTAATATTGCAACTGTTGTCTAAAATAGAAAGCAAAAATATGAAAGTAATCATAAAGGATTTCAGTAGTGTTTTGGGCGTAACTGTGGTAGGGGTTTTGATTATAGACGGCAATAATAGAAACAACATAGGGCACGGTATAGGAGTAAGTCCCGACAGAGATAAGGCCCTTATCAGAGCATTGACTGAAGCAGTTCAAAGTCCTTTGGAATACAGTAAAAATATGTTTCAGAACAGAACCGGTTCATATTATTTTGATACTTATGAATCCGCGGAATTTTTATTTTCGGGCAATGAAATATCCTTTGACGATGTGATCGATTTGCGGAACGAGGATTTTCAGGTCGAAATTCAAAATTTAACCGGCATTCTTGCGAAAGATAATCGCGAGGTTATGTTTATAGATATGACGGATTCCATTCTTAAGATACCTGCTGTGTGGGTCTATGTAAAAAGCGCTTATTTGCATTTTAGGGATTATCCTTTGATATTCCATCTCGGTATGTTACATCTTGCTGAAAAAGATAACATTTCTGCGATATCATGTTTTGAAACAAGTAAAACCGAGAATAGCGTTGAAAAGGATTTTTATTTGGCTTTAAATCTCGGTATAGCTCTGCGAAACGAATGCAGATATTCCGAATCCCTGCAAGAACTTCAAAGTGCCCTTACTTTTGCTTCTAACACCGACGAAAAATCAATGAGTTATTTTCATCTGGGAGGTTGTTACGGCAATATGATGCTTTATGACGAAGCAATAAAAAATCTGACATCCGCCTTGAACTTGGACAGCACAAGGGGTGAAATCTATTTAAATTTAGGGATTATATATCAACATATCGGCAATTACAATGTTGCTATGGAACAGTTGCGTAAAGCAAAAGAATTGGAGACGGGTTGTGAAGAAAATTGGGAAATCAATTTTAATCTCGGACTTTGTTTCTTAAATATGAACCGCCTTGAAGAAGCTGAACTTTATATTAAGAAAGCCGTAATGCTGGATTGCCAAAAATGGACCGGGCACACAGCGCTCGGCAGATTGTATTTTATGAAAAAAGAATATGCTTTGGCAATAGAATCATTGTCTGAAGCCATAAGATTAAACCGGGTTGAATGGAGTAATCATAATCTGCTTGGTTCTGTATATCGCAGCATGGGAGAGTACTCTGAAGCTGAAAAATCTTTAATAGAGGCGATCCGTCTGCGACCCGACGAATGGAGCAACTACAATGTTTTAGGCAATATATATTCTTTAATGCGCAGGAACGAAGAAGCCCTAAAGATGTACGAAAAGGCGTTGTCTCTTAATCCTGAACAGGAATATAAAGGTCGCATATTAAAAAATATTCGTAATATATATGACAACAATAATTGATTTGAAAATGAAATTGCGCGTGGCATATAATCACGATATATCTCTCGCAAATAAAATAATAACATATAAAAATTATGTGGATTCCGTTTATATGGCTTCAGATCCTGCGGTTTTTCCAAGTTCAGGTTCCCCGTATTCTTTACCATCCGGATTGAAGAAGCCGGATGAAGATGCCGGTTGGGTTATAGGCAAATTGAGGGAATATGGAATAAAGACATATTTGCTGTTGAACGCGACTAATTTTGATCCTGAGATAGTGAGAGGGTACGAGAGAAGCGAATTGAGAAAGTATCTTAGGAGGATGGTAAAAGAATACGGATTGGAGAAGGTTATTATATTCAGCATACCACTGGCGCAGCGAATAAAGGACGATTTCCCGGAACTCGGTCTTGAGGTATCAACAAATGCAGGAGTCGACTCTCTTGAGAAGGCGCGGTATTGGCAGGATGCCGTTGACATAGAAGGCATTTGTGTTCATCAGCGTTTGAACAAAAGATTGGAAACGCTAAAATTAATAAAAACAAAAACCGGGTTGAAACTTTCGATAATAGCAAACAATCAATGTCTCATAAATTGTCCGAATGAAATATCCCACAATAATTTCAGTTCGTATTCCGGGCATGGAATCACGTATTTTCCCTGCCATCATTTTCTCACCGTTCGACCATGGGATGTATTTCATCAAGCCCGGCTTGTCCCTGCGAATTTAAGGCATTTTAAAAACATCGTTGACATAATAAAAATAGAGGGCAGAGCGGATTCCGCGGAGAATATTATTGAACTTGTGTCTTGTTATGCGGAAAAATTGGATTCTTATGAATATCCTGGCAATTATACAGGCGTATGGTATCCCTTTTATCATCCCTATACTATCAAACGTGAGCCGTCCGGCATTTTTGAAAAGGTGAGTCAATGTGATTTAAAATGTGAGGATTGCGGGTATTGCCGCAGCCTATGGATGAAGTATTACGGCTTTGATGATTCCATAAAATACTGTCTTGATGCGTATCAAGCATTTTATAAAAAGGATTACGCATCCTCCGCAAAATTGTTTAAGTTGTATATCGCAACAGGAAAAACTGTTGATGATCATCTGTATTATCATTTCGGTATGGCGCTTAATCTATGCGGGGAATTGTCCGCAGCGGCTTCCGCTCTTGAAATGGCGATAAAAATCAATTCTTCGCGCTGGATTTATTACAATCTTCTCGGCGCAGTTTACAGATCTCTTGGATTAGATAGGGAATCCGTAGAGGCCTTAAAAACCGCTGTCAAGTTGAATGCCGGAGAATGGAGCAATTATAATATCCTCGGAAATATTTATTTCAATTCCGGGAAGTTCAGGGAAGCGGTATTAATGTTTGACAAGGCTTTGTCTTTAAATCCCGACGCTGATTATATAGTAAAAATAAAAGAAAAAAAACATATTGCCGAAGGAAAAATACTTTCGTAAATTTTTGCTTTTAATTACGGAATAATGGATAAAAAAATAGCGCATCTTTATTCGGGCGGCACAGATTCCACTTATGCGGCGGTCATTGCCTCGCAATTATTTGACACGGTGCATCTTTTGACATTTTACAGAAAGGGTTTGAGCGGTGTGCGCAATTCGGAATATTATGTTTCAAAATTGCGAGCAGTATTAGGCACGTCGAAGTTTCAACATTATTTTTTTAATATTGACAAAGAATTCCGCGCAGTCTGCTACAATGAACATTTTCAACGTTTATTGAAATACGGTTTTTATTCATTGTTGAATTGCGCGTTGTGTAAACTCGCCATGCATTGGCGAACAATTAAATATTGTGTGGATAATGGTATCAGGTATGTTTCTGACGGTTCATGCATAGAGATGACATATTTGGATCCTTCGCAAAATATCAAAGTCATAGAAAAGATGCGTTTATTATATTTCAAGTTCGGTATAAAATATTTTACCCCGTCGTTTAAAGTGTCTGTGGAGAACCGGGAAAACGAACTTTTTCGTCTTGGAATAAGCGGCATTTCCCGCATAAAGGGGACTCCTGCCGCGGCATTATTGGAACCTGTTTGCTCGCAGGAATATTTGCATATTTTGGCGTTAAAGTATTTTTGGCAATCTTCAAAAATGTATTTGAATTTTGACACTCCCCCGCCGGAATACGAAAAATATGAAAGGAAAATGCTGGTTTTTCACGGGGAAGTAAGAGATTTTATCTGTCGGAGCCTTGAAAAATATTTAATTTCCAAAAAATGATTTTCGGCTTCGCGAGCGCATAGCGTTTGTTATTTTCAATCAGTTTTGGAGCATTTTATGTATGTATTGAAAAGCAGCAAAAAATTGTATACTTACGATCAAGACAAAGCGGCGGTTCCTGCTGAAACCGTTAAATGGGCTCTTTCCAGAATCAATGCTTATCCGAGTCCATTGATAAAAAGTTTTTATAAATTCGATAACTTTTTTAATGTGCCGCAATATAGGATAGACAGTTCCCCGTACGTAATTAACACATATCAACTGGACGGCACTAACGGCAAAGGCGCTGTTGATGAGCAGGCGCGGGCAAGTTGCATAATGGAGTTTATGGAAAGATACAGTTGCCGCGCCTTTTCCGGTTGGGTAAATAAAAAGAGTTCGGATTTTCCTGCGGATATGGTTCTTCCTGCTGAGTGTTTGATAAAATCCCTTAATTATAAAGGAAAAAACTCCGTTCAGATTATCGAAAATCTAAAAGATATAAGTATGGAATGGGCTTTGGGACAGAATCTCACATATAACAGGGAAGTAATGTTGCCCAAGATTCTCTATTCCGCATACAGCACCGGCAGAGCTTCAGGCAATAGTATTGAAGAAGCTTTGTCTCAGGGCTTATGCGAGTGTGTGGAAAGGCATATAGGCGCTCTTGTGCAGTGGCATTATATGGAATTTCCCACTGTGGAACAATCAGGCATAACAAACGATATTATACAACGCCTTCTATCCATTATTAAATCAAAAGGTTTTGATATAGTAATAAAAGATTTTAGCGGTTTTATGGGCATACCTGCTCTTGGTGTTCTTGCCATTGATCGTTCCAATTATGATAACATTGGGCAGACTATAGGTGTTGCTCCAGCAAAAGATAAGGCACTTATACGCGCCTTAACTGAGATTGCTCAATCGTCAAGAAAAAGCGGCAGTTTGAAGAATAAAAATGGGGCGTATTATTTCGAAAAATTCACGGAAATAAAGTTTCTTCTCAAAGGAGAAATAAAAGCCTATGAGAATGTTCCGGATATTTCTAATGATGATATTAAATGCGAAGTTGAAAGGTGCGCGGAAATTCTTGCCCAAAAGGGATATGAAACGATGTTTGTTGATATGACTGACAGGGAATTGAATGTGCCTGTTGTGTGGGTTTATATAAAATCCGCTGCCGTGTTTTACGCGAACAGGTCGCTTTTTTTCCAAATAGGCAAGGCGTTCTTGGAAAGAAAAGATTATAAAAACGCTTTGACGCAATTCAACATGGCACAAGTGGATAGGCCTGATGAAATTTACGGCTATTTGTATGCCGGTATATGTCTTATTGATACGGGTGATTATATAGCGGCATTGGAAAATTTAAAATCCGCTCTTTTACTATATCCAGGTTATGAGGAAGAAGTCGAAGGATTACATCTTCATCTGGGAATTTGCTGTTTAAAATTAAATAGATATAAAGAATCCGAAGAATATTTAAGAAAAGTTTTGATAAGATCCCCGGATAATGCTACGCTCCATTATTATCTTGGTTTGTGCTTGATGGAAAAGGGAAGTTACGAATCCGCGCTGGACAGCTTTTTTAAGGCAAAAAATTTAATTAACAAAATGCCATTTCCGCCATTTTCTGTTGACTTTCAAGTAAGTTTTTGTTATTATAATATAAATAACTATAAAGATGCTGAAAAATATATATTGAAATTTATAAATGAATCATCTGTTCCCGATTGGAGATCTTATAATCTTCTCGGCAGTATTTATGCGGCCAAACGTGATTATGGCAAAGCAGTTGAAACCTTGAAAAAGGCGATTGCTCTTGAACCCCGCGAATGGATCAACTACAATCTTATAGGAAGCGTATACAGAGCGCAAAACAATTTGTTGCATGCTGAAACCGCCTTGAAAAAGGCTATATCATTGTCTCCTGAGGAATGGAGCAATTACAATATTCTATGTAGTATATATACTATGAAATGTGCTTGGAAAGAAGCAGTTATAATGTGCGAAAAAGCATTGGCATTATGCGGAGAAATCGGATATTCAAAGAAAATAAAAAATAGATTGATAGCGTTGAAAGAAAAAAATCGCTGATCCATCCGGGATGTAATAAAAATTCAGTTCTATTTCAAGAATGAAAGGAAACCGGGTATTATCTGGACGAAGAGCGGCGAAGTGACGAATCTCGCTCATGGATAAAAAGTCCCGTTTATAATTTAGCAAGATAAATAGGGTTCACTGAGAAAAGCCAAAGTTTATTGAAATAAAGACGAAGAAAAGGTATAATAGGGCATAGAAAATAACGTCAAAACTGCAAGGAAAACGAAGAAAAGCGTCAAAAACCCTTGCAGTTTGGAAAGTTGGCGGAGGCAAGAAATGTCCTATAAAAGCAAAGATCGCAGAACCGGAGACTTATTTACGGAAATGATGCCGTTCGGCGGGAAGTTAAATTCCGAGAACCGCTGGATGAAATTACATGACCTGATACCGTGGGAAGAGATGGAAGATATTTACAGGAAATATTTTTCTGAATTGGGCAGGCCCGGTAAAGACAGCCAGTTAATCAACGGGTTAATGATAGTGAAACATCAGACGGTGTTAAGCGACAAAGAAGTGGTAGAATATTTTTTAGAGAATCCATATGTCCAATATTTTTGCGGTTATGATCAGTTCGTGAGTGAGAAAGAGATAGATTCCTCGACATTAACGAGGATGAGGAAGCGGCTTGGTGTGGAATATTTCAAAAAGTTTGAAGAAGAGATATTGAATTTATTGAAAGAGCGAAAAATAATCAAAGACGGGGAGCAGCAG
>MWCF01000094.1 GCA_002069855.1 Elusimicrobia bacterium ADurb.Bin231
AAAACTGATTTCCAAAAATAATATTACAATCAAATATGCGGCCACTTCAGTTTCAGGTAATTCCGTAATAGTAAGATATATAAAACTACCGAAACTTACTCAGCAGCAACTTGCCAAAACAATCAAAGTAGAAGCGGAATCATATATACCTTTCCCGATCCAGGATGTAAATATAGGTTTCCAGATTATAGGAGACGCTATGGAAGACGGGGAACAAAAAATGGAAACTCTTGTGGTTGCCACGAAAAAGGAAATTATTCAGCAGAGGATAGAAATTCTCGTAGAAGCCGGCTTGATTCCCGTTATCATTGATGTGGATTCTTTCGCGGTTGAAAACGCTATTTCGATAAACTTAAGCGAAGAGGATTTGCGCAAGACGTTTCTTGTAGTAAACTGCGGAGTTCAGACCACGAATATCATCATAATAGAAAAAGGCAAATCCCGTGTAGTAAGAGATGTTTTTATAGCCGGAGAAACCTTTACTAAAATGCTGCAAAGAAATCTTCAGACAAATTGGACACAAGCAGAAGAGAATAAGATAAAATACGGTATTTCCGAACCTGCTGCGCCTTCGTCTGAGGATGATGTTTCCGGCCCTTTGCAGCAGCAAGTGGCGTCGCTTCTTAGCGCTTCGGTTAAGGAACTGGTTTCCGAGATTCAGCGTTCCATAGATTATTACCAGACACAGGGCGCTGCCAGCGATAAACATATAGACAGAATATTTTTATGCGGCGGCACTATGCTTATGAAAGGCATTGCAGGTTATGTCGAATCCAGAATAAAACTTCCTGTTACGATTTTTAATCCATTTACCAAGATTGCTCCGGGGAATACGCCTGTTTCGGATCCTGAATTTACATTTGCTCAATACGCTGTGGCTGTGGGTCTTGCTACCAGAAGCAAAGGTGATACGGAAAAATAACGGATAGAATTCTATGACAAAAATAAATTTATTGCCGCCTGATATAAAAATAAAAGAGGATAGACCTGAATTGGCCTTTCTCTTTATGATTGTCGTTGTGTTTGCCGGGTTGAGTTTAATATATGTTTATGTGTCCAAAATAGTTGAACGCAAATCAATCAGAAACGAAATAATGCTCATAGAAAAAGAATTGGGACAGCTGCAATTGGTTGTCAACAAGATTAATCAAATCAAAACTGAAAAAGATTTATTAAATGCGAGAAAAAGCGCTATTGAGGAATTGGTTAAAAAACGGTTGTTATATCCGATACTTATGGAAAATCTGGTAAAAAATATTCCGCCGGGTATGTGGCTGAGAAACCTGAATACCGTGCCCGGAGATATTAAAACCTCTATAAGATTTGATGCTACAGCGTACAATAATTATATAATCGCGGATTTGTTAAGGACGCTTGAAGAATCCAAAATATTCGAACATCCGGAAATAAGCGGCATAACTTCAATAAAAAGCGATAAAGATATTCCATTAAAACAGTTTTCAATAACTGTTGATTACGTAAATCAAGGTTGGCAATAAAATGGCAGCGCAGAAAAAGAGCGACAAAAAACAAAAAATAATTGCGATACTGCTTCTTGTGGGCGGTGGATTATGGGCATACTGGAACTATCTTTACAAACCGATCACAAAGGATGTGCTTAAACTGCGTAATGAATTGGCTGAAAAACAAAAAAAACTGGCAGCCACACGGCAGGCAGCAGCGGAATTCGATTATCTTGAAGCTGAGTTTAAGGTCTTGCAAATAGAAGCTAAGGAATTAGAAAAAAAGCTTCCGTTAAAAAGAGATTTGCCGACATTGCTGACATATATTACCAGATCTATGGAAAAACATAAGATAACCATACAGTTGTTTGCTCCGGTGAAAGAGATTCAGAAAACATATTTTTCCGAAGTTCCTATAATGATACAGGTAACAGGCAGTTATCACAATCTTGTGTACTTCTTTTCCGAAATTGGGCAGCATGAAAGAATAATAAATGTTTTTAATTTAAATATAGCTCCTCAGCCGCAAACAGGCGAGGTGTCTGCTGATACGATAAATGCGTCCCTTAAACTTGTAACATATACTGCTAAGTAGAATCACAAGGATAAAAATGAATTTTTATAAAAATTTAAGAGTTGCGGTGTTAATGATTGTGTGTTTAATCGTTTTTTTTGCCTGCAAGAAAAAAGTTGAAACAAAAGTTTCTTCAGCGGCTACTGCCGCACCGGTTGTTCAGAAAAAAAAGCTTTCGGAATATATTCCTCCTGCTCCTGTTCCCAAATATAAATATACTGGAGATTATTACAGAGATCCGTTTGTTCCGCTTGCCGGCTCCGCAGGTTCGTATTCCTCCGGAGTTATAGACGAAATTATGGATAAGGATAAGATGAAGTCATTATACCTTAAAGGCATAGTCAGCGATACAGCGCAGGGAAATATAGCCCTTATAACAGACCCGGGCGGCAATTCATACGTCTTAAAAAATGGAAAACTTTATAACAGACGCAACAGAACCATAATAGGTATTTCCGGAATGATAGGGAAGGAAAGCGTGACTTTATTCGGACATCAAACAAAAGTTGAATTAAAATTGAAGAAATATCTGGAGGATGACAAGGATGCGAATTAATTTCAAAAAGTTGAAGATTATTGTTTTTATATGCGCGTTAATATGTTTTTTTGCAAATTGCGCTTTGACAGCGGCTGTTAATAAGGTACAGGATTTTGCCGTGGAATCATCGGATTCTTTTGATATAATAACAATATCTCTTTCCACAGCAGCGAAATATAATGTGTCCGTTCTTTCAAACCCGGGAAGATTGTTTTTGGATATTGAAGATTGCGAATATCCGCTTAACAAGAAAAAATTGACAGTTAATACAAATTTTATCAAAGGTATGCGCGGCGGGCAATACCGTGTAAAACCGGTAAAAATATCCAGAATAGTGCTTGATTTGAAAAAAGACATAAATTACTCGGTTGAATCATCAGGCAAGGATATATTTTTAGAAATCACAGAAAAGGTAAAACCCGTGTCCGCTAATAAATCCGCTTCTTCGCCTTCAAAACCTGAAGTCAAGAAATCAAGTGCGAGTATTGCGGCCGGGCAGTCCGCGAAACCTGTTAAAAGCAGCCCCGCGACTGTCCCCGGGCAGGTCGTTTCGCAGGCGCAAAAAATTGAATCCACAGCTCCTGTCAAAGGCATCGCGCCCGCGCCTTCTAAAAAGGATGCGCAGTCGAAAAAAATCATTGCTCCAAAGAAACAAACTGTTTCGTCAAAAAAGCCCGTATCGGATAAATCTTCTGTAAGAACAAGCACCAAAAGTGTTGAGCCGGTTATCAGTTCATCCTCTCTTACTGTAAAATCAAGTTCTTCACCTGTAGTAGCCAAGCCGGATAAAAAGATTACGTCGAAAAAGAAAAAAATACAAAAGAATGTACCGACTGCCATGCATAAGCAAATGGTGAAGCAGATTAAGGAAAAATCCGTAGTTAAAAAACCTAAGGAAGTTAAAAAGGAAAAAAAGCCTGTGGAGCAGCCTGTTAAAGAAGAAAAAGTTGTTGAGGCAAAGCCAAAGTCAGTCCCTGCTCCTGTGCCTGCCCAGACAAAACCAAAGCCCGCGCCTGCTCCTGTAAAAGATCTGGTTTCATTGGATTTTGTCGAGGCAGATATAAGGGATGTTTTACAGGTGCTTGCGGTAAAAAAGGGCGTGAATATTATTTCCGGAGACGATGTTATGGGCACGGTTTCTCTTCATCTTGATAATGTGCCTTTTGACGAGGCCATGCAGATAATTCTTAAAATGAGAGGATTGGTTTCTCAACGTGTCACTTCCAATATCATCAGGGTTATGACTCCCGCAACTTTGGCCAAGGAACGTTCCGAAGCAGTTCAAAGGACCGAGGTGTACAGGTTGAATTATTCCATTGCCGGAGAAATAAGCAGTAAAGTATCCTCAATAATGAACGCCGAAGGCCAGCGCGCGTCAGTTAATAGCGACGACCGCACAAATAGTATTATTGTAACATCAACTCCGGAGGGCATTATCGCAGCCTCAAAACTTATAGCGCAACTGGATATCAAACCGGAGCAGGTGATGATAGAGGCTAAGATTGTGGAAATATCAATAGGAGACACAAAAGATTTCGGAATAGAATGGAGTATGGCGAGCGGCGATGCAGGCGCAGGCAACAAATCAACAATAGGCCTGTCTGAGACAAGTTCCGTGGATTACGGAGCCACTGCGGATGGAGCTCGCGATCCTGTAAATGCTCTTTCCGGAGGAACAGGAGTATCTGCGCCCGCGCAATCAACTGTAGGTTCTTTTACTTTCGGGTATCTTAAAAGCAATCTATTATTAACTGCTCGTCTCGCAGCGGCGCAGTCCAAAGGCAAAGCAAAGATCTTATCGCAGCCGCGTATATCCACACTGAATAATATGGAAGCGAAAATTGTAGTCGGCGGACAAATCCCTTACACGCAAACAACCATAGGGTCAGGAGGCGTTTCTACGCAATCTACGGCGTTTATGACTGTAGGAATACAATTGACTGTTAAACCTACAATAAACGCAGACGGCAGAATTACAATGAAGATAAATCCTACGGTATCCAATGTTTTGCGCATAACAGCCATAGGCCCTGAGACGAACACAAAAGAAGCAGAAACAACTGTTCTTGTTAAAGACGGAGAAACTATAGTGATAGGCGGTTTGATAACGCAGGAAGAAAGAAAGGATGCTTCTCAGATACCTGTGCTTGGAGATATACCTGTGCTCGGTCATTTTTTCAAAAGCTATCACGACGACAAACAAAAAGCGGAATTGCTTATATTTGTCACTCCGTACATAATAAAAGAGTAGGATTAATACTATTGATTTAGTAAGTTTATATTGACATTGTTTGTAATTTTTTTTATAATTCTTATAGAACATATGAAAAAATTTATTCTTTTTCTTTCGGTATTTTTACTTTTGCCTGTACTGGTGTCAGCCGCGGCTATGACTCCGGAATTAATAAGAGTAAGAAATTATGCGGGTCCTATTGCCGTAACTTTCGGCGCCTCCGGAGGAGATGTTGGGGACCAGCCGTCGCAGTTTGTCATATATTTAGCCACATACACAATTCCGGGTGTTAAGGCAACAGCAGACGCAGATACCGGAATAATAAAAATAAACGTTTTTGATGTAAATAATTCCACTTATATTTATACCAAGGCGGAAGATAAAACGGTTTATTTTGTCCGCGTGGCAGTTCTCGACGATGATAATGAGTGGAGCGGTATGTCCGCGGAATCAGTAGACACCTCTCTTTTTAATAAACTTCGCGCTGCAGTGATGCCTTCTCTTTACACTATAGATTATGACAGCCAAACCGCAGTTATACGGTTTTTCATACAAGATATAAACGGCGGTCCCGCATACCCGCAGGATCTGGTTGTCGACATCCAAAAATCCGACGGAAGTTCAATATTAAAAGAGACGCTTAAGTACGAAAATTTTACCATATATCCGACCAGCGCTTCATGCGTTTTATCGTGGGATGGCGGATGGACGGCTCATGGCTGCGGGAGTGTCGTTTCCCTGTTTGACATTACCGGCGGTTTATTGGGATATTCTGTTGGCGGAGGGCATAAACATAGCGGCACCTACAGCATAAAGGCAACGCCCACCGGATTCGACGGAGTTGCCGGCCAAATCGGCGTAAATAGCGTGGGTGTTGATGTTATTCGCGTGAATACAGGCAAAGGTCTTATTTATACCACAGGCGGAACGAATATGACATTTTACGGGCCGCCTTTCACTATAGATTATTATTTGAGCAAAGGCGGATATGTTACTTGGAGAATATTCGATAAAAATCAGACGGAAACGATAACTGACGATACTCTCGTCAGAACTGTAGTCAGTTCAGCGCCGCGAGTTTGCGGAGACAGCAATTCCCCGTCCGCCATAGACGATATGGGAAATCAGGAAATATGGGACGGCAGAGACAATGCAGGCGCAATAGTTCCCAACGGGATTTACAGATACGAATTTCAGGCGTTTGAGATGTGGGACGAATCCGGCTCCGGATATGTGGATGCCACTACGGATCGTTCTCAGATTGTGTCCGGAAATATTGTTTACGATACGCTTAGAATAACTGACCTCCAGACATCAGGTATAACTTCCACAAAAGGGACTGCGTCTATTTCCTATACTCTCGGCGGCGCGAATCAGGTGCAGGGCGGAGCAAACGTAAAAATAATTATTTGTAAGCCGAACACCCGCTTTTCTATGGCTTTTACCACAGGAACTCTTAATTATCTCAACGAACATTCTTACAATTACGTGCCCGGCGATCTTTTACCTTATACAACATACAATTTGCTTACTCCGGCGACTGCTCAAATTGTAAAAACATTTTTATTCGCGCGCCAGGCAGGCACTCAATCTGAAACATGGGACGGTAAAGACGAAGACGGCGCCACTCTTGCGAATGATTTGTATGTTTACGGACTTTCGGCAACAGACGATTCAGGCAATCACGCTATAGATAATTCGGGCAATGATCAGCCGATATGGGGAAATATTACAATAGATCGCACTGCTGCTCAAGCCGCCGGAGATACTGTGGCTCCGTCAGTGGCTTCTCTTACTCCTGCCGCTGGCGCGGTTCTTTCGGCAGGGATTTATAAAATATCCTGTGTCGTTACAGATACTGCTCAATCAGGAGTAAGCGCTTCAGGTTTTAGCATGGCAGCGTCCACTATAATTATTACAGGCCCTGATGGCAATATAACAGGCACAAAGAATTATGCTTCATCAACAGGGGAATTTTCTCTGTTATTCGCTTCCACTGTAACAACCAACGGAGTTTATACGGCGCGTGTCACTCCTGCGGATAATGCCGGAAATTCCGCGAGCGAAACCACATGGACTTTTACGATAAGCATATCTTCAGGCGCATCTGTTTCAGGCGATTCTCTTGCTCCTTCGATAGCGAGTTTAACTCCCGCGGGAAGTTTAATTCTTACAACAGCAGTAAGTTCTGTTTCCTGCGTAATTACAGATTTGGCTCAATCCGGGGTGGCTGTGTCCGGTGTGGATTCAACAAATACTTCAATTACAGTCACAGGTCCGAACGGAGTTGTGACCGGAGCAAAAACATTTGACGCTGTTACAGGAACGCTTTTGTTGAGTTTTACTCAGCCGCTTTCAACAAACGGGACATACACAGTTAAAGTTACGCCGAAAGACCTTGCCGGGAATGCCGCGTCTGAAACATCTTGGAGTTTTACTCTGAATATTCCTGTTTTCAAAGATTCTGTAAAGGCATATCCGAATCCCGCGAAAAATACGCCCATTACATTTGCATATAATGTAGCCTCTGCCTCCGCAAAAATTACGCTTGAAGTTTATAATATTCTCGGAGAACTGATTTATAAGCAGGAATGGACCCGTTCCGCAGGATCATACACAGACCAGTGGGCATTGATAAACGAGGCCAATACAAAGGTAGCAAGCGGAATTTACGTATATAAATTAAAATCCAATGACGGTATTTCTGCTTATGAAGTTGCGAAAAAGGTAGTGGTAATACAGTAATAGAAACATAAAATTTTATGAAAAATTTGTTTGGACGCGCATTTTTATTGGTTATTATATTTTCTTCTTGTGCAAGGGTTCTTTATTCTTCCGATGAGGGCACAGCTACAGCCACATTTTTAAGGATTGAACAAGGCGCCAGACCTGTTGCTATGGGCGGGGCTTTTACCGGGTTGGCGGATACATCCGACGGATTGTATTACAATCCGGCAGCTGCAGCTGTATCGGAGAATAGGGAATTAATGGTTTCATACGCGCCTCTTTATCAGGATATTACAAATTCTTTTGTGTCTGCTGTTATGCCTTTAAAAAAGAATATGGGTTCTTTGGGTATGACTTTAACATATGTCACTTTCGGAGAAATGGAAAAGATGGATTCTTCAGGCAATTATCTTGGAGAAATGGAACCGTATAATATGGCTGTGGCAGTTTATTACGGCAAAAGGTTCGGAGAGGTTTACTTTGGCGGCGGTATAAAAAATATCAAGCAGGATTATGAGGCTGCGCGCGGATCCGCTATGGCAATTGATGCCGGAGTATTGTTCAGAAGCGAGAAAGACCGGTTTTCTTTAGGCGGTTCAATACTGAATGTAGGTTCGGACGCGAAATTGGGGGATGCTAAAAATAAGCTTCCAACAAATATTAGAGGCGGAGCCTCATATAGATTGTCTCCGACTGTGCTTGTGGCTGCCGATCTGGAAAAACCCGCAGACGCGGAAGTAAAGTTGCATTTCGGCGGGGAGATGAAAGTCAGCAAAATGATGGTGGTCCGCGCAGGGTATCATTCAGACAGCGATACCGGACTTACCGTGGGACTCGGCGTAAAAAGCGAGCTTTCCTCGGATACTGTGGACGAGTTTAAATTTTCTTCGGAAACATCTTCGCGGCAAGGATATAAAGTTACAATGATGATAGATTATGCTTATGTTACCTCAAGTAATTTTAGCGCCACTCACCGGATATCAGCCGGTTTAAAGTTTTGAAACATCAAAATCTTTTAGATTAATAAATTCCGATGACCGCAATCGGGATTTTTATATTTATGGAACAAAAAAAATACGGTTTAATTCCGCTGTTTCTGTTGGCTGTTCTTTTTTTAAGTCCGTTCTTCGACGGTGCGCGTTCGGATTACGCGGTTTTAATAATAGAAACTCTTACTTTTGTTTTATCCGCTTTTCTTGTTTTCTCTAATAAAATAAAAAAAACTCTTCTTGATTTTCCCATTGCCATATTTTCGGGTATTATACTTTTTTCAATCTTTTTTACGCTTTATTTTAATGCTTCGTTTAATTTCTTGTTTTTATATATAACGTACATATTACTGTTTTATATAGTAGTTTCGGTTTATTCTCAGCAATTCAAAGGATACATATATTCAGGATTGGCAGTTGTGGCAGGCGTGATATCAATTCTGGCAATAGCGCAGTTTTTAAAAGGTTTGACACCTCTGGCTACATTTCCGAATAAAAATCTTTCAGCAGGTTATATCGCCGCGGTGTTTTGTCTGGTATCCGGTATCTTATTCACCCGGCCTGTGAATTCAATTAAAAAAATTATTTATTTTTTTGTTCTTATAGTATCCGGAATAGCGTTATTTATTTCCGATTCCCGGGGCGGGATTTTTGCCGTGTTATTCGGGATGAGTTATCTGTTTTACTCTAAATTCAAGATACGCGGATTATTGGTTCTACTTTTGACTGCACTTTTTATTTTTATACTTATTCCTGAAAAAACAATCTTACACTTTCTTAAAACAGACAGAGACATTTACGCTTTATCCAGAACAAAAATTTGGAAATCTTCATTGAACATCATATCGGAGAGGCCTTTTTTGGGAACAGGTCCCGGCAATTACAGATTGGTTTTTCATAAACATAAATTCAAAGGGCATACAATGCTTGCCAGATACGGAAAGATAACCAGATTCGCACATAATGAATATCTGCAGATAGCAGCTGAAACAGGGCTTTTGGGACTTGCCGGTTTTTTACTGATTCTGATTGTCATATTCGCGCGCTGCGGAAAGGTCCCGGCTGTTTCTTGCGCATTGTTTTCTTTGGCTGGACACGCTCTCGTTGATTTCAACATGCATCTTCCTGCCACAATGATTCTCGGAATATTTTTGGCTGCGGATGTGATGTCTGAAACTGCCGAAGAAAACATTTTCCCGGAGATCTTGAAAAAGCGTATTGTCCTGATTCTCTTGATTGTTATGTCGGCAAATATTTTTAATTTTATAGTACGTCCGGCGGATGCAGAAAAATATAAAATTCGCGCAGATAAGCTGTTGGACCAAGACCCGGTCTTAGCAGTTGCTTTATACAAAAAAGCAGTGGGTTATTCTCCCAATGATTACGAATACAGGCAAACGCTCGGCGAGCTTTATTATCTTACCGGGGATAAAATAGCCTCATTAAAAAATCTTAAAAAATCATTGGAGTTAAATCCGAAAAATCCTTTTGCTTTAAAATCTATGGGCCAGCTGTATTTTAACGACGGGGATTACGGCAGCGCTTTAAACTTATTTTTGAAATCTTTGGAAATAGAACCGCATTATCTTTCCGCAAGACATTTTGCGGCAAGATGTTACGAATATACAGGTAAACCTGAAGCCGCATTATCGGAATACAAGAATGTTATAAAAATTAAAAATTATTTTTCGCATCTGACAAATTTGTCTTCGTATGAAAAAGCTCTTCTGGATATGGATGTTTCGCAAACCGCTAATTCCTCTGGATTTTTAAAATTGAAACTTAACAGGTTGTCTGACGCGGAATACGATTTCAAGGAAGCGATTAGATTGAATTCGGGCAACGCGCTGGCATATTCGAATCTTGCGTCAATATATTTTATGGAAAAAAAGTATGACAAGGCTTTGGAATACGGGAAAACAGCGGCTTATCTGGAGCCAAATGATGATTTGCATGTAAAAAATCTTATTTTGATTTACGAAAAAATGGGGGATCGTAAAACCGCGGACGAATTGCGAAATAAATCTAAGGTATTGTTTCCCGTTCCGCCGGACAAGAGGAAAAACAAATGAAAAAGAAAGAAAGCGAAATAATCGAGGCTCTTACTGAAATTTCAAAAGCGATAACGTCTGAACTTTACCTTGACGATATATTGAAACTGATAGTTACCGTAACCGCGGAGGCTCTCGGTTCAAAGATATGTTCTCTGATGCTGTTGAATCAAGATAAGGGGGAGATTGTGATAAAAGCGTCTCAATCAATATCAGATGAATACTTGAAAAAGCCGCCGTTAAAATTCGGAGAAGGCCTTGCCGGAATGGTGATAAAAGAAAAAATGCCTATGCAGGCGTACGACATTTCAAAGGATAAATATTATAAGTATAAAGAAATAGCCCGTAAAGAAGGTTTGCGTTCCGTACTGTGCGTGCCTTTGGCTGTAAAGGGAAGGATAATAGGGGCATTGGATGTGTATACGTCGCGGCCTCACAGGTTTACTCGAAAAGAAGAAAAAATACTTTCGTCTGTTGCCAGCCAGGCAGCAATAGTGATAGAGAATACGGAACTTCTGGTAAAGACCAAGGTTATAGCGGAGGAGCTTGAAACAAGAAAACTTGTGGAACGGGCAAAGGGTATTCTGATGGATAAAGAAGGCATAAAAGAAGCAGACGCTTACAGAAAAATTCAGAAACTTTCTATGGATAAACGAAAAACTCTAAAAGAGATTGCTGAGGCGATAATACTTCTTGAAGTCATAAAATAATTGGAGGTTGCTTTATTTTTGCTGTTGTTCTAAAGCAAAAAGAAAAAAAATTGTATGGATAAAATGGATAAAAGGTCGTCTTTGGCAAACAGAGTAACATGGACTGGATTTTGGATAAATGTCATATTAACCGCGTTTAAATTATTTGCTGGTCTTATAGGCAATAGCGGCGCTATGATTGCAGATGCTATGCATTCTTTGTCGGATTTTGCCACGGATATTGTGGTGCTTGTCAGTTTCAGAGTAGTAGGCCGTCCCGCAGACAGAGATCATTCTTATGGCCACGGCAAATATGAAACTCTCGCGACCGCTATCATCGGCAGTGCCCTTGCCCTTGTGGGTATAGGTATATTTAGAGCCGGTTTTCTTGAAATTCTGGCTTTTTCGCGCGGCGAACGGTTAAATTCTCCGGGTATAATTGCTCTTATCGCTGCGATTGTTTCCATAATAGTAAAAGAGCGGTTATACAGATATACGGAAAAAGTCGGCCGTAGCATTCGTAGCCAGGCAATTATAGCAAATGCGTGGCATCACCGTTCAGACGCTTTTTCATCAATAGGTACATTTCTCGGCATAGGCGGAGCTATATTATTGGGAAAAAAATGGCGGATTTTGGATCCTATTGCGGCAATAATAGTCAGTTGGTTTATCGTCAAAACAGCATTCAAAATACTTTCCGGCAGCATAAAAGAGTTGGTGGAAGGTTCCCTGGACGAGAATACCAACAGAGAGATAGTGAGCATAGTTTCAGGTTTCCATATGGTTACGGATCCTCATAATCTGCGCACAAGGCGAGTAGGAAACAAAATAGCTATTGAGATTCATATCAGGGTTCCGTCGGATATGCATGTGTCGGACGCACACGCAATCACATCGAATATAGAAGAAAAGATTCGCGATAAATTCGGTGAATCAACATTTGTGAATATTCATATTGAACCCGGTTCCGCGTAAAAGTAAAATAATAAAATTTATGGTATCTCTCATATAAGTTTTTTATTTGTGTTTTTAATGGAGAGAAATTGTTGCCGTAATGCCCTGATTTCTGCTATGGAGTGTGTGTAATATGAAAATTGATTTTGACAAAATTGACGAAATGACGCTTGCACTTTTATATGTTGTTATGACGAAAAAAACTGTCGGTTCCGGGGCAGTGGCATGGAAAGGATTGGATTTGAACACCTTGCTCCGCATGCATAAGAAGGGCTGGATTGAAGAACCTAAGAGCAGGGATATGTCTCTTCGGATAACTGAAAAGGGCTATAAACAATCGTCTGAGTTATTCAAAAAGTATTTTACCAGAAAAGAAAAATAATAATGAAATTCTTTTATGGTTATTTTTATTTTTTGTGTCCAATTCGCATAAGATGTAAACAAAATAGAATCTGTTGGAAGTTTATTGACTGATATAAATTTATGGGTAAAATGAGAGCATAGGTTGTTTCTGGAGACATAATATTTTATGTAACAGGAGTGTTAGAATATTTGGTTCGTAAGACCCGTAAGAGAGCAAGGAATTACTTTAAGTGGCTAATATGGGCAATTCCTGTGGATTTAGTGTTCGGTATCACACACTCACTGTTCATCTCTTACCACTTTCTACCCGCCACTCACTACTTACCGACTTACTGAAACTTTAATCTGGCCTTGCGCCTGTTCGCGCCTCCAGCTTTTTTAGAACTTGCACAGGTATGCACTTTTAATTCATAAATAAAAAAATCGCTTGACAAAGTTGAAAATTTTTATTATAGGGTTCACTGAGAAAAGCCAAAGTTTATTGAAATAAAGACGAAGAAAAGGTATAATAGGGCATAGAAAATAACGTCAAAACTGCAAGGAAAACGAAGAAAAG
>MWCF01000095.1 GCA_002069855.1 Elusimicrobia bacterium ADurb.Bin231
TTTTTGTTTGGTTTTTTTGCCGTTATTTTCAAAAATAATTGCATTTGGCATTATTTTTTATGCCAAACATTTTACTGGTATGCAAAAATATCCCGGCGGAATTTATTTCTTGACCAATAGATTAAATTGTATAAAATATGTTCCAAGTGGAACATTAATATTACAGTCAGAAATTCACAGTGATGTTGGGATAAAATCAAATTATCGGCAATTCTGTAAAATTATTGCCGCTAATTAGCATAAAGAATATGCCCGAGACAATTATTCCTTGACAAATAAATACAAAATTAGTATATTATGTATGCCGTAATTCATACAATATCTGAACTATAGCGCATACAATATAGTTTTTTTTAGGCATTAAGTATAGTGTGTGTGTAGTAATTCATTTAAAATGCGAATTATATCGCAAAGGATATGCTATGGGAACTGTATCTGGTTTAGGAAAGCTTGATAGAAAAAGATTATCAGAGATACTTCGTGAAACGAAAGGAGTTATTTCAGTTTCAGAAGCATCAGATATTTTGAAAATATCTTTGACGGATGCTGCCAAAATGCTTGCGCGATGGACTAATAAAGGCTGGCTTTCGCGTGTCCGTCGTGGTTTATATGTCTCTATGCCGATTGAATCCCGCACATCCGATGTCACTCTGGAAGACCCTTGGATAATTGCGGAACGATTATATTTTCCATGTTATATAGGCGGGTGGAGTGCCGCTGAATATTGGGATTTAACAGAGCAGATATTTAGCACTATAATAGTAATGACAAAACAAAAACCAAGAAATCGTTCTCAAATAATTAAAGGAACAAAATTTTTGTTACGCACTGTACCTGAAAAAGCGATGTTTGGTATTAAACCTGTTTGGAAAGGTCAGGTAAAAGTATCGGTATCTGATCCTACTCGGACAATACTTGATATGTTGAACGCTCTTCAACTTGGTGGAGGGTTACGTTCAACTGTAGATATGTTTATCAATTATATGAAATCAAAAAATAGAAATATAGAATTATTGACTGATTATGCAAAACAGTTGGGTAATGGTGCGGTTTTTAAACGTCTGGGTTATCTGTTAGAGCGATTTGCTTCAAATGAGCAAACTGCTATTAAAACCTGTCGGATAAATCTTACAAAAGGGTATTCAAAACTTGACCCGGCACTTGATGCAAATATCATTATTACACGATGGAAACTATGGGTACCGAAAAGTTGGGCTCAGAATGATATAGGCAAGGAGAAAAAAATTGATTAGTCGTCAAGAAATACTGGATTTTTCCAGAGAGTTTGGGATTAGGGCAAATATCGTTGAAAAAGATTATGTGCTCGCATGGTTATTGGCAGGGATTTCAAATCAGTCCGAATTGAACACTTCTTGGATATTTAAAGGCGGGACCTGTCTAAAAAAGTGTTATTTCGAAACCTACCGTTTTTCTGAAGATTTGGATTTTACCCTTACAAAACCCGAACATCTTGATAAGGATTTTCTGACGAATGTATTTCAAAATATTGCTGAGTGGGTGAATGAAACGACAGGAATCGAAATCCCAAAAAACGAAATCTCTTTTGAAGTATTCAAAAATCCCCGCGAAAATTTATCTGTAGAAGGTAAAATCAGTTATAAAGGGCCTCTGCAACCAACCGGTACATTACCACGAATAAAACTGGATTTAACAACCGATGAGATTTTAGCTCTAAACCCTGTAAGTCGTGAAGTGCATCATCCATATTCAGATAAACCATCCACAGGCATTCATATTCAATGCTACTGTTTTGAAGAACTTTTTGCAGAAAAAATCAGAGCTTTGGCAGAGCGTCTTAGACCACGGGATCTTTATGATGTAATTCATTTAAAGCGTCATAATAGTATGAATCCCAACCGCGATATACTAATGGATACGCTTAAAAAGAAATGTGAGTTCAAGGGTATACAAACACCGTCAATGAATTCTATTGCGGCTAAACCGGAACGCGCAGAATTAGAGAGCGAATGGAAAAATATGCTGGGGCATCAATTATCTGTATTACCTCCATTTGAACAATTTTGGCAAGAACTGCCGGCAGTATTTGAATGGATTTATAAAATTAGCGAAAGAATTGTTGAGCCTCAAATATCTTCAATGAACAAAGTAATTGATAAAACTTGGCATTCGCCTGCAATGGCTCAAGCATGGCATGTGAATGTTCCTATTGAGATAATACGGTTCGCGGCTGCAAATAGATTGTGTGTTAATTTAGCATATAATAATACATCTCGTTTGATTGAACCATATTCATTACGTAAAAGTCAGGATGGAAATTTACTGCTATACGCAGTAAAGCATCAAATAGGGGAAGTAAGGGCATATAGAGTTGACAGAATACAAGGTGTCGAGGTCACGAAAGAATCATTTACACCTCGGTATGCCGTTGAATTAACAGAAAGCGGCCCTTTATTAATACCTTTAAGAAAAAGCAATAGAAGACGTTAATAAAGATTTTATTGGCAATGCGTCGGTAAAATAGCGGCAATTCAGAGATTATTTCCAATACCAGGTTATCATTTGAAATTTCCGATAATATTTGTAAAATATAACATATGAAACCAAAAGAGCCGGTTCATTTCATAACCAATCAGCAAAAGCTGCTTTCCGATGTTGTCAATAAAATCTTGCCCTATTCGGAAAAAATGTATTTTCTGGTGGGGTATTTTTATTTTTCCGGATTTGAGGAAATTTACAAGAATGTACAGGTCAAGGAACTGAAAATTCTTGTTGGGCTTAATATTGAAACGGAACTATCCAATAAAATTTGCGAGTATGATTGTATACAAAATACAGGGATTACCCGCAGTCAAATTAAAGATTATTATAATAAATCTCTGATTTCGCTCTTTAACGATACAGATTATTTCGATACGCCTGAACGGCAGGCTGCCTTCAGAATATTTCTTGAAAAAATACATAACGGCACACTTGAAATAAGAAAAACCGTCCAACCGAATCACGCCAAACTGTATATTTTTGAAAATAAATCCGATTTCAGTCAGGGTGGTGAATATCCCGGCACAATAATAACCGGATCAAGTAATCTTTCGCGATCCGGGTTCAGAGACAGGTTTGAAATAAATGTGCTTTCCAGAGAACCCGGTCATTATGCTGAGGCATATTCCATATTTGAGAAGTTATGGAATGAATCCGTACCTATAGTAGATAAAAGTAATATTACGGAATTTATAACCAATGTCATAGAAAAAATATGGATAGACAAATTGCCGGCGCCTTATTTAATGTACCTGCGGGTTCTTGACGAATATTTCCCACAATATAATAAAAATTATCTTCATATGCCATCCGAAATAACCCGAGGCCGATATTTCAATCTAAAATATCAAGAAGATGCCATTAAAAAAGCGATAGATATCATCCAAAAGCATAATGGTGTTATAATTGCTGATGTCGTAGGACTCGGTAAAAGTATAATTGCCTCTGCAGTCGCTCATAACCTTAACCTCAAGACCATAATAATAACTCCGCCTCACCTTGTCAGTCAGTGGGACGATTACAGGTACGAGTTCCAATACAATACAAAAATTTACACCAGCGGCAAAATAGAGGATGCTCTTAAAGAAAACGATATTGATGAAGAAAAACTTATAATCATTGACGAAGCGCACAAATACAGGAACGAACTTACTGATAATTACGCAAATCTTCACAAACTATGTCAGCGCAATAAGGTGATACTGCTTACCGCTACGCCGTTCAACAACAGGCCGCAAGATGTGTTCGCAATGGTACGCCTATTTCAGATAACAGCCCGTTCCACTATTCAGACAGTGGACAACCTTTCCTATCAATTCAAAAAACTCATAGAGGAATACGCCACCATCAAAAAACTTCAGAGAATAGGTAAAGAAAGCGCTGCTGCTATTGAGTTGCGTATCAATAAGGTTGCCGGAGCAATGCGAAACATTTTATACCCGCTTGTTATACGGCGCTCCCGGCTGGATTTGAAAGCGATAAAAGAATACGATGACGACCTCAAGAAACAAAAAATAGAGTTTTCGCAAGTCAATGATCCTAAAATCCTTGACTATGAGTTAGGCGATTTAACCAAATTATACGAAGAAACGCTTGAAATATTTGCTCCGGACGACTCCCGAAAAGGCGGATTTATCGGGGCAAGATATATGCCAACCAGTTATATAAAGCCGGAATTCCTGGATAAAATCGCAGCGGAGATGAAGATAGATAAAAACCTGCTGCTCCAAACGCAGGTCAACCTTGCCGAATTTATGAAACGGTTGCTTGTTCGCAGATTTGAAAGTTCAATTTATTCATTTCAAAGTACACTTGATTCAATCATTAATTCATCCAATACCATACTTAAATGGTATGATAAATTTGGAAAAGTTCCTGTTTATAAAAAAGGAAAATTACCGGATATAGATGAACTGGCAGAATCAATCGGCGAGGACATGGAAGAAGCATTAAAAGAGATTACCCTCGTTAAGGAGTTGATGGAATATAAAGATAAAGGATTAATCCTAATAGATAAAAAAGAATTGCAGGATTCATTCGTTGATACGGTCAAGGCGGACATAGCGATACTTGAAAAAGTAAAGAAGATGTGGTTTGCTAACGGTATGCCTGTTGACCCTAAATTAAAGTCATTTGCCGGGCACATAAGTGAAAAATTAAAAGATGATCCGAGAAGAAAAATAGTGGTTTTCACAGAATTCGCGGATACGGCTCAATACCTATTTGATAACCTGAAGGACAAATTAAATATATTCAAATATTCCGCCGGTGACGCCAGCACTGCTAACAAAAAAATCATTGCTGAAAATTTCGATGCCGGCAATAAAACACAGAAAAATGATTACGATATTTTGATTGCTACAGATGCTATTTCCGAAGGTTTTAATCTTCATAGAGCGGGAATTATCTTTAACTATGACATACCCTACAACCCCACAAGAGTTATCCAGCGTGTGGGCCGCATAAACCGCATCAATAAAAAAGTTTTTGACGAGCTGTTCATATATAATTTTTTCCCAACGCCTACAGGCGAACGCGAGACCCGCATAAAACAGATATCTACATTAAAAATTGCTATGGTTCACGCTTTGTTCGGCGAGGACACAAAAGTCCTTACCAAAGATGAGGAACTCCAGTCGCATTTCGCAAAACAATTTAGGGATACGCTTAATAGACATGAACAACTGTCGCCGGAAGCTAAATACGAAAATTTCATCCGCCAACTCCGTGTTTCTAACCCGGATATAATTGAAAAAGCCGCTCAAATATCGAAGAGATCCCGCATAAAAAGAACCGCGAAGAAGGATAAGTCCGGGGTAATAGTATTCGGCAAAAAAGGCGGCGAATTCGTTTTCAAATATGCAGGTACTAATAAAACAGTAGTTCCGCTGGGCGTTGCTGATGCCTTGAAACTCTTCGAAGCTGCCGCAGAAGAACCAGCCGAAAAAGTTGACAAAAATTACGAAGAAATTTACGGCAAAATCAGGGAAAAACTGTTTTCAAAAAGGACGGAAGTAGCGCTGAACCGTGGCAAACGGGATACCATAGCCAAAGCAGAGGCGTTAAAAGAAAAACTTCCTGCGAAAAAAGACTACATAGAGGATTTGCTTTATGTTCTAAAAGAACTGGATGCTCTGCCGGAAATATATGCAAAGTCGATTAGGGCTATAAGTTTGGAACAACTCGAAAAGGAGTTCTCAGATTTTCAAGATGAAGTTCCACACAAGTATCTTCTGGCTATAATGGACCGGGAAAGAAAAATAGAAGAGGGCAAAGAAACGCTGATATTGTCTGAAGAGTTAGTGTAAGTGTCTTTTTTTATTTAAAGTACAACGAAAATATTAAAAACTGGCACGGCTTGTGCCAGAAATAATCAGTGCCCATATATAAACTTATGACAAAAGAACTACCCATAGATTTACGAAAACCTTATGAGCGGGAAAAATATATCCAGTTTTTCCAGCATCATTTTCTGCCGGACGATTTTAAGGCAGCAGATGAAATCATACATATAAATTTTCAATCGCAAAAAATAAATAAAGCGACGAAAATCGGCGAAGTCCGGTCCCTCGAATTAAATGTTTACGAAATCGAGCACCCGTATGAAAACGATCCGCGTGTTTCCTTATCAAAAGACGCATTCCGCCTGCTTGCTGATTACGGCAGAAGCCGCGCGCTAATAATATTCAAATCAACAAACTCGAAAAATTTTCGTCTCTCGCTTGTTACCATAGACCTTAAATGGGAACAGGGAAACAGGCCGTCAAAAGAATACTCCAACCCCCGCAGGTATTCATTCTTTCTCGGTCCTGATGCCAAAACCCACACGCCTTACGAATACCTCGTTCAAAAGGGCAGAGTAAAGAATTTTGAAGACCTGAAAAATCGGTTTTCTATAGAGGTAGTGAACAAGGAATTTTACGATAAGATTTCTGTTGCATTTACGAATCTCACAGGAGGCAGCCGCAAAATAGGCAGCAAATCCATTGATGCGGGCAGCGGATTACTTCAGCTACCGGATACAACAGATGACACAATCCGCAAAGAATTTGCCGTTCGTTTGATAGGCCGTCTTGTCTTTTGCTGGTTTTTAAAGAAAAAACGCTCGGAGAAAAATAATATTCCGCTGTTACCGGAAGAGATACTTTCAAAAGATGCGGTTGAAAAGCACAAAAATTACTATCATACCATTCTTGAGCCGCTGTTTTTCGAGATACTCAATACGCCGATGGAAGACCGGCAGAAACAATTTAAAACAGAGCAATGGAAAACAATCCCATTTCTCAACGGCGGCCTTTTTGCTCCGCATATCGGCCCGCGCGGTGATTTTTACGAACCCATTAATCATTCTGATCATAGCGAAGAATCTCAATCCCGGAGTCATTCTGAGGCGAAGCCGAAGAATCCCGTCTTTGTCGAGAGTGAAAAATCTAAACAAGATACCCTTCGTTCTAATCAGGGCGTACAAGTGCCGGATAAATGGCTTGAACAACTTTTCGATGTTTTCGAAACATACAATTTTACTATTGACGAAAATACATCCGTTGATGTTGAACTTTCCATAGAGCCGGAGATGCTTGGCAGAATTTTCGAAAACCTGCTTGCCGAAATCAACCCGGAAACAGGCGAAACAGCGCGCAAGTCAACAGGCAGTTATTACACGCCCAGGCCGATAGTGGAATATATGGTTGACGAGTCGCTGAAACAGTATTTGAAAACCAAATTATCCTCTATCACTCATTCTAAACGAAAAGAAGAATCTAAAAACGAGATGCTTCGTGGCACTCAGCATGACAGCCAAAGCCATTCTGATGCAACGCGGAAGAATCCCGTCTTTATAGAAAGTGAAAATTCTGCCGTTCTTGACAACAAACTATCGCAACTTCTTTCTTATAACTACACGGAAGCGGACTTGACCACTGCCGAAAAAAGTGCAATAATTGACGCGCTGGATTCCATAAAAATAATTGACCCTGCCTGTGGTTCCGGCGCATTTCCTATGGGAATTTTACAAAAGATTTTGCTCGTTTTACAAAAAATAGACCAAAAAGCGGAAATATGGCTAAAAAAGAAAATCGAAAAAACAACGGACCCTGATGTAAAAGTTTTATTGGAATCACGCCGCGATTCGGAACAATATAATTACATTCGCAAACTCGGCATTATCCGTGATGCCATTTACGGAGTTGACATCCAGCCCATAGCAGTAGAAATCTCCAAGCTCCGGTTCTTTTTGTCATTGATAGTGGAAGAAAAAGTCAATGACAATAAAACTGAAAACCGCGGCATAGTGCCTTTGCCTAACCTGGAAACGAAATTTGTTGCTGCAAATACACTTGTTGGATTAGAAAAATTATCCGATGAACTTTTTGATTCTGATGTTAACATAATAGTAAAGGAACTATTTAAAGTTCGCGAGGATTATTTTTATGCTAATAGTCTGATGGAAAAGCAAAAACTGAAAATAAAAGATGAAAAATTAAAAAAGAACTTGCTTGAATCAATCCAAGAAAGTTCTCGGAAAATTAATAAAGAAAAAATCCAAAAATTAAAAATCGAAATTGGTAAGTTAAATAAGGAATTGGGTAGCATTGTAAACCAGCCGGATGAAATACAAATAATAGAGATTTCGAATCTTTTCGGTGAAAAAGAAATAAAAAAGATAAATAGAACAGCAGAAAATAAGCATGAAATAAACAGCAGAATATTCAGATGTAAATGCGAACTTGATAAACTTGAAAATCGCAGAAAAGGACCAATTATAAAAATAGCCCAAAAAATAGCTGACTTTAATCCATATGACCAGAATAAATCCAATAGTTGGTTTGACCCGGAATGGATGTTCGGAATAAACCACGGTTTTGATATTGTGATAGCCAATCCGCCGTATGTTCAACTTCAAAAAGATAGCGGGAAATTAGCCGATATATATAAAGATTGCGGCTATAAGACATTTGAGAGAACAGGCGATATCTATTCCTTGTTTTATGAAAAAGGCATTGAATTATTGAAAAACAACGGTCATCTTTGCTTTATAACAAGTAACAAATGGATGAGAACCGGATACGGCGAAACTCTCCGTAAATATTTCTTAACAAAAGACCCTATTTCACTCATTGACTTGGGCCCGGGAATTTTTGAGAGTGCTACCGTTGACACCAATATTTTGATTATTCGTAATGCCGCTAATTCACATTCCTTACGCGGCATAACACTGACTGCTGATGCAAAAGAAAAAGACCTATCGGAATTTGTGAACGACAACGCAGTTGCCCTTCCAAAAATTGGAAATGGAGCATGGTTTATCGGAAGCAGTGCGGAACAAAAACTAAAAGAGAAGATTGAACGGCTCGGCAAACCGTTAAAAGATTGGGATGTTAATATTTATCGTGGTGTTTTAACCGGCTTGAACGAAGCTTTTATTATTGATACGCCAACCAAAGAATTGCTTTGCTCCGAAGATCCCAAAAGCGCGGAGATATTAAAACCGATTTTGCGTGGACGGGATATTAAACGCTACAGCTACGAATGGGCAGGGCTGTGGTTAATTGCCAGTGGCTTTGATATAGATGTGCCGAAATTATATCCTGCTATTTATAAGTACTTGAAGCAGTTTGAAAAAATAGCAAAAAAACGAGACGATCAAGGTAAAAATTGGTGGAATCTGCGC
>MWCF01000096.1 GCA_002069855.1 Elusimicrobia bacterium ADurb.Bin231
CGCATCTTAAAAAAACTGATGATTGACGGAGTAACTATTACTGATCCTGCCACTACTTACATAGGAGAGGATGTAAAAATAGAAAATGATACCGTAATATTGCCCTGCACAGTTATAAAAGGAAATACTTCAATAAAAACCAAAAGTGTGATAGGTCCGTTTTCTCACATAGATAATTGCAAAATCGGCGCCGGAAGCAAAATAAAGGCCTCTTTCTTATGCGGAACAGACATACCGGCGGGAAGGGAAATAGGTCCCTTTGCCGATATAAGACACGGAAAAAAGTTGTTTGCAGCACAACCAAATAAAGTATTGTAAATTTTAAGGGAATTATTGCTCTAAATAAAAAAGCGGAAAAATTAAGGGGGATAGAGTGTCACATAAAAAATTAAAAATTTTCAGTGGAAACGCCAACAAAAATCTCGCGGAAGAAATTTGTGATTTTCTTGATGTTCCTTTAGGACAGATTCATACAGGCAGATTCCCAGACGGTGAAATTAATGTAAAAATCCTTGAAAGCGTAAGAGGAGTGGATGCTTTCGTAATACAGCCGGTATCCGCGCCGGCAAATGAAAATCTGATGGAACTCCTTATTATAATCGATGCTTTAAGAAGGGCATCCGCGGAAAGAATTACGGCTGTAATACCTTATTATGGATATTCCAGACAGGACCGGAAACCCGAGCCGCGCGTACCGATTACGGCAAAACTTGTGGCAAATCTTTTAACAGTATCCGGAGCAAACAGAATTCTCACTCTGGATCTTCACGCTGGTCAGATACAGGGATTCTTCGATATACCTTTGGACCATCTTTATGTAAGACCTGTATTGATAGATTATTTCAAAAAAAAGAAACTTCAAAATTTGATGGTGGTCTCTCCGGATGCAGGAGGCGTGGAACGCGCAAGAGCATTCGCCAAAAGAATGCGTGTCGGGCTGGCAATCATAGACAAAAGAAGAATATCGCCGGACGAAGCAGCGGTAATGAATATCATAGGCAACATAAAAGGTAAAAACATAATTATTGTCGACGATATGATAGATACCGGCGGAACGCTTGTAAAAGCAGCTGCAGCTTTGAAAAAAGAAGGGGCACGCGATATATACGCTACTGCGGCGCATGGAATATTTGCCTGCAACGCTTTTGAAAAAATAGAAAAATCTCAGATAAAAGAAGTTGTTGTAACGAATTCAATATATAACAAGCAGGGATCAAAAAAGGTCAAAATACTTTCTATCGGAAAACTCATAGCAAACGGAATTGCCAGAGTTCACGAAGGCAAAACAATGTCTGAGCTGTTTGAATAGAAAATTAAGCCTATGATTCGCTGTATTTCACATTAAAAAGGAGCGTATATGGAAAAGTTAAATTTTAATTCTGAATTAAGAACGGAAATGACAAAAGGAACAATGAAAAAAATGCGCGCAGGCGGGAAGATCCCTGCTGTGCTTTACGGCAACAATGAAAATATCAATCTATTCATTGATTCCAAGAGTTTCAGAGAAATGCTGAAAAAGTCCGGCCGCAATGTTCTCATTAACATGAAAATTGAAAAAGCGGAGAAGACGGCAGACAGAACAGTCATACTGAAGGAAATACAGAGAAATCCTGTTACCCGCGACATAATTCATGTGGATTTTTATCAGCTGAATATGACTAAAAAAATTGAAGTTGCCATTCCGATACATTTTGTCGGAGAAGCGCCGGGTGTAAAAGAAGGCGGAGTTTTAAACCATGTTTTAAGGGAACTTAAAGTTGAGTGCCTTCCCGCATCTATCCCGGATAAAATAACAGTTGATGTTTCGAATCTTCAAATCGGAGATTCCATTAGCATAGAAGATTTAAAACTTGCGGAAGGCGTTGAATTGGCAATGCAATCTGATCTTATAATAGCCAATGTCGTTAAACCTACTGTGTTGGAAGAGGTATTACCCGGAGCAGCTACAACGGAAACCGCAGAACCTGAAGTCATCGGCAAGGGTAAAAAAGAGGATGAAGAGGGAGAAGAAACAACTGAGACGAAAAAGGAACCAGCTCCCGCGAAGAAGGAAGAAAAAAAGGCCTGATATAAGCAATGAAATTTATAGTCGGACTTGGAAATCCCGGCAAGAAATATTCAAAGACGCGGCACAATATAGGTTTTATGGTGCTTGACAGATTTGCAGAAACCGCGAATCTGTCATGGAAACATTCCGGAGACAGAGCGTATATTTCATCCGGAGATAATTTTATGCTTATAAAGCCGCAATTATACATGAACAATACAGGTACAGCCTTGTCATTGACTATAAAGAAATATATCAGCCATGAAAATATACTTTTGGTTTATGACGATATGGATATTGACCTCGGCAGAATCAAAATCAAGAAAACAGGTTCCGCAGCAGGTCATAAAGGCGTTCAATCGGTAATTGATGTTCTGGACACTCGTGAATTTTGCCGTTTAAGAGTCGGCATAGGCAGACCTCCGGAGAATATTGATCCTGTTGATTATGTGCTGTCTGAATTCAAAAAAAGCGAAATGGAACTATTAAAAACTTCAATTGAAACCTCGTCTCAGGCAATATCCGCTTATTTGGATTACGGAATTTCTGTAGCAATGAACAAATTCAATAAAAAACCTGAAAAATCTTTACAAGATTCAGGTGGAGAGTGAAATCCGCAATGGACTGGAAAATATTTTGCACGACATTTTGGATGATTTTTATAACTGAAATGGGAGATAAAACGCAATTGGCAAATCTTTCGCTTGTGTCTAAATCAAAAATGCCATGGACAGTATTATTCGCGTCAATCTCCGGGTACGCCTTAGCCACATTGGTAGCAATTACAGTTGGAAGCGTGTTATATAAATTTATACCTCAAAATTATATTGAAATAGGGGCCGGATGTTTATTCATTATTATGGGAATACTGATGCTTACCGGCATATTGTAACTTAAAATAGATGGACACTATTATCAACGCGCAATTAATTTCTTTGATAGTATTTTTAACCGCATATATTCTTTTTATTGTGTTGCCGAATAAAAGAACGCTGATTTCCGTCTGCGGTGTGGCACTGCTTCTTATTTTCAAAGCTATCAGTCCAGCGCAAGCGTTAAAATCCGTAAACTGGAATGTAATGGGCATTTTCGTAGGCACTCTTGTGGTAGCAGACATATTTATGGAAAGCAGAATGCCTGCATATCTTGCGGAATTAATAGTCAACCGCGCGAAAAATACCTCTTGGGCAATTCTTTTCATTTGCGCTTTGGCCGGGTTTATATCCGCGTTCGTGGAAAATGTGGCAACTGTTTTAATTGTCGCACCTATTGCTCTTTCTCTAACGAAAAAATTGAAAATAAATCCTGTAAATATGATGATAGGCATAGCGATATCCTCAAATTTGCAGGGAGCGGCAACTTTGATAGGAGATCCTCCGAGTATGCTTTTGGGCGGATACGCCAAAATGACATTTTTTGATTTTTTCTTTTATAAAGGAAAGCCTGGAATATTTTTTGCAGTGGAACTCGGAGCATTAGTGTCTTTATTTGTGTTATATTTTTTCTTCAAAGGACATACAAACAAAATCGAGCTGCCAGCAGAAGAAAAAATAAAATCATGGATACCTACTGTAATTCTTTCTTTTATGATTATTATGCTTGCATGCTCATCCTTCTTAGACAAGGGATTCGGCTCATTGGCAGGGATAATATGCCTTATATTCGGTGGAATTTCACTGCTCTGGGGGAGTTTTACAAAAAAAGAAAAAATATCAGAAAATATAAAAAAACTCGACTGGGACACCACATTTTTTTTAATGGGAATTTTTATCCTGGTGGGTTCTTTAACATTAACCGGTTGGATAGATAAAATTTCATCGTTTATATCCGCAAGCATAGGAAGCAATATTTTTATCGGATACACAGTCATCGTCTTTTTATCTGTTTTTCTTTCTGCGTTTATTGACAATGTGCCGTTTCTTGTTGCAATGCTGCCTGTGGCAATAAATGTTTCACGACATCTTCAAGTAAATCCGGAGTTATTGATGTTCGGACTTCTTATTGGAGCAAGTATAGGAGGAAACATCACTCCAATCGGAGCGTCTGCGAACATAGTAGCGTGCGGGCTTCTTAAAGAAGAAGGATATACTGTAAAATTCAGGGATTTTGCTAAAATCGGATTGCCTTTTACCTTGGCAAGCGTTATCGCGGCATATCTGTTCATCTGGTTTGTCTGGAAATAAACGCGTAAAAGATATAAAACGGAAAATTGTAGGAAACGAGTTACATATGTTTTTATAAGTTTCAATATCCAAAATAAAAGTAGGGAGGTTTATTTATGGTTACTGTTTTTGGTGATTTGACGAGTGTTTGGGCTGGACTTGGTGCGGCTATTGCCGGATTGATTTTTGTATTATATCTGGCAAAACGAATTATGAAAAAAGACCCGGGAAATGAGAAAATGGTGGAAATCTCAAAAGCTATCCAACAGGGAGCAATGGCGTTTTTGGAGAGAGAATACAAATCCATAGGAATCTTTGTTGCTCTGTTGGCAATAATTTTATTTTTCGCTGTAAGCAAAAAAACAGCAGTCGCCTTCATTTCAGGAGCGTTTTTTTCAATACTTGCCGGATATATTGGAATGAAAGTGGCAACTGCCTCAAATAATAGAACGGCACAGGCATCCATAAAATCAGTTAATGAAGCCATAGATATAGCATTTCCAGGCGGAGCAGTAATGGGAATGTCTGTAGTAGCATTAGGGCTTCTTGGCTTATCTGTTATATATCTTATTTTCATTAAACATGCAAGCGGTCATCATTCAGACCTTTTTAATTCCATACTTGAAGCGACTCAGTTGATAGCAGGATTTTCAATGGGTGCGTCTTCAGTAGCACTTTTCGCCCGTGTAGGCGGTGGGATATACACCAAAGCAGCTGATGTAGGCGCGGATTTGGTTGGAAAAGTTGAAGCTGGAATTCCTGAAGACGACCCGAGAAATCCGGCTGTTATAGCAGACAATGTTGGAGACAATGTGGGAGATGTGGCTGGTATGGGAGCAGACCTTTATGAAAGTTATGTTGGAGCAATAATATCCGCTCTTGTTATAGCAGCAGCGCCTAATCCTATAATAGACACTGCAGGAATGATGCTTGCTTTCTTACTTGCAGCATGGGGAATTATTTCATCTATAATAGGAATACAATTTGTTGTGGTAGGCGGATCAAAAACAGACGCGCAAAAAGCAATGAACAGCGGCATGGCTGTAAGCGCTATTTTACTTGCTGTAGGCGCGTTTTTATTATGCAAAGTATGGTACGGCAGTTTAGGGTTTTTCTGGGCAGTTTTATCAGGTCTTGTTGCAGGACTTATAGTGGGCTTTGCAGCGCAGGTTTATACTTCAGGCAAGGCAGTCAGGGAAATAGCAGAAGCAGCGCAAACAGGCCCTGCTACCGCTATAATACAAGGCATGGCAACAGCAATGAAATCCACAGTTATTCCAGTAATAGCAATCGCAGCAGCAACTATTGTAGCGTATCAGACAGCAGGAATATTCGGAGTCGCTCTTTCTGCAATAGGTATGCTCGCTCTTACAGGAATGACAGTAGCTGTTGACGCGTACGGACCTATAGCGGACAATGCAGCAGGTATTTCCGAAATGGCGCATCTCGGACCGGATGCAAGAAAAAGATGCGAGAAACTGGATGCAGTAGGCAACACAACCGCAGCAATAGGCAAGGGATTTGCCATAGGGTCTGCTGCTTTGACGGCTCTGGCTCTTTTCACTGCTTATTCTCAGACAATACAACTTAATATCATAGACGCTTTAAACGCAACTGTAATTGCTGGAATGTTCATCGGAGGAATAGTTCCTTTTATATTCTGCGCTCAAACCATGCAAGCAGTAGGAAGGGCAGCATTTGGTGTCGTAGGAGAGGTTCGCAGACAATGGAAAGAAATACCCGGTCTTATGGAAGGAACAGCAATGCCTGATTCCGCAAAAATTGTGGATATCACTACAAGAGGCGCGTTAAAAGAAATGATAGTACCAGGACTCATGGCAGTCATATTGCCAATACTTTTAGGAGTACTACTCGGCAAAGAGGCGCTCGGAGGTTTTCTTGTAGGCTCGCTCATAACAGGGGTGCCTTTAGCAATCTTTTTAGCAAACGCGGGCGGAGCGTGGGACAATGCCAAGAAATATGTTGAAGAAGGCAATCTCGGAGGAAAAGGTTCCGATGTACACAAGGCAACTGTTATCGGAGATACAATAGGAGATCCGTTCAAGGATACTTCAGGACCATCATTAAACATTCTGCTTAAACTTATGGCTGTGGTTTCGCTTGTTTTTGCTCTTACTATAGACAAGATTCATATAGTAGTATCAAACATTCTGCCTTTTTTAAAACAGGTAAGATAATTTTGGAGATATAAATGATAAAAGTACTTATAGGATATTATTCCAGAACAGGCAACACAAAAAAAATGGCGGATTTTGTTGCAAAAGCCGTACTGGATGAAGGCGCTGAAGTATCGGTTAAACCCGTTACGGAAATACTTCCGGATGAATTGATTTCATACGACGGTATTATTCTCGGATCCCCGACCTACTACGGACTGCCTGCTGCGGAAGTAAAAAAACTTCTTGACGAATCAGTTATACTTCACGGCAAATTAGACGGCAAGGTCGGAGGAGCTTTTACATCTTCAGGCAATCTCGGAGGGGGCAACGAAACCACGATTCTCGCGATTATCGAGGCATTCCTAATACATGGAATGATCATACAGGGTACATCGAAAAATGATCATTATGGGCCGGTTGCAATAGGAGCTCCGGACAAACGAGCCGAGAAGCAATGTCATGAACTTGGAAAACGAGTTGTCCGGCTCATAAAGAAAATTTGTGTAATCACTCCCGCTAAAAACGCCTAAAGGTGAAAAGGCAAAAATGGTGAGAGTGAAAACAAATTTGGAAAGATAAACTGAGATACCGCTTATGCAAATAGGTATAATAGGGCTTCCCAATGTCGGGAAATCCACTTTATTCAACTGTATGACAAAGGCGCATGCCGCTGTCGCTGATTATCCTTTTACCACAATAGAACCGAACATCGGCATAGTTTCAGTGCCTGACAGCAGATTGGCTGCATTGGGAGTTCTCTATAAACCGGAAAAACTTACTCCGGCTTCCATAAGATTCGTTGATATAGCGGGACTTGTAAAAGGAGCATCCAAAGGCGAAGGACTCGGGAATAAGTTCTTATCTCACATACGGGAAATGGATGCGTTGCTCCATGTTGTTGACTGTTTTAGAGAGGGTTCCGAACCGGATGAAGAGGTGTCTATAGTGCGCTCTGAACTTTTGCTCGCTGATCTTGATACAGTACATAAAAAAATATCAAACACAGCGCCACGGGCAAAATGCGGAATAAAAGAAGCGAAAGAAGACCTTGAAAAACTCTATATCATCAAACAGGACATAGAAAATGGCAACAGTCCACAGGTTTCTCTCCCGGAACTGAATCTAATTTCATCTATACCGGTTTTTTATGCGGCTAATATGAAAGACACATCGCTCGCACTTCCGGAAAGCAAATACAATTTCGTAAAAATAAACGCTAAACTTGAAAGCGAAATCGTGGAATTATCCGACCAAGAAAAAATAGAGCTCCAGGTTAAATCTGAGTTGCCTGACATAATTTCAGCAGGATACGCTTTACTCGGGCTTATAACATTTTACACTACAGTAGGCACTGAAATCCGGGCGTGGAATATAAAAAACGGTTCTACTGCGCAGGCAGCGGCAGGCAAAATACACAGCGATTTTGAAAAGAATTTTATCAGAGCAGAGGTTTTTAATTTCTCCGAATTGGAACTCCGCGGCTCAGAAAAAAATCTGCAGGAAAACGGCCTTGTCCGCACGGAAGGCAGAGAATACATAGTGAAAGACGGCGATATCTTGAAAATAAAAATATAGAAACGCGCAATGTGGGGGATTGTAAAATGAAAATACTTGTTCTTGACTTCAGAATCTATTCTATAGAGTATGAAATTTTTGATATGCCTGACGAAAAAGAAATATGTTACGGAAGGATAGAGCATATCGGTTTCGAACATTCTATTCTCACGCATTACGCAAACGGAAAGATAGAAAAAACGGTTGAACCTGCCCTAAACCACATGAACGGCCTTAAACTCATTGTCAATTATCTTAAAAAGAAGAATTTCGACATAGAAAATGACGTGTCAGCGATAGGGCACAGGGTTGTTCATGGAGGAGGCAGATTCACATCTCCGGTAATGATAGACAAAGATGTAAAAAAAGAAATTTATAATGATTTTTTAATAGCTCCAATGCATAACCCGTACAATTTTATGGGAATAGAAGCCGCTGAAAAATTATTGCCTGGCAAAATCAATGTAGCGGTTTTTGACACATCATTCCACCAAACAATACCGGAAAAGGCATACAAATACGCTCTTCCTGAACGAATCTTCGACGAATACAAAGTGCGCAAATACGGGTTCCACGGAATATCCCATAAATATATGGCTGAAAGAACCGCGAGTCTTATGAAAAAAGAAAAACCCAACATAATATCGTTTCATCTCGGCGCAGGCTCAAGCATCTGCGCAATCAGAGAAGGCAAATCAGTTGACACGTCAATGGGCTTTACTCCGCTTGAAGGATTGGTTATGACAAACAGGCCCGGAGATATTGACGCGGGAGTATTGCTGTATCTTTTGAAACTCGGCTGGTCTGTCGAGGAACTGGATTCCTGCGTAAACAAAGAAAGCGGCACGCTCGGAATTTCCGGCATAAGCGACGGTATGAAAGAAATAGTTAACAATGCCCAAAAAGGAGACGAAAAAGCGCGGCTAGCTGTGGATATATTCGTTTACAGAGCTATAAAATATCTCGGCGCATATTTCTTCGCTCTTAGCGGAGATGTGGATGCCATATCTTTTACCGGAGGAATAGGTGAAAATTCATATATCATACGGGAATCCATACTTAAACCCTGCGAAAAATTCGGTATTATTCTTGATACAGAAAAAAATAAATCCACAGTTGGGCGAGAGGGAGAAATCAGCGCGGCAGAATCAAAAATAAAAATATTCGTGCTCCCCAAAAACGAAAAGGTCATAGTGGCGAAAGAAACACTGCGTCTGTTAAAAAGTTCGAAATAACAAAATGAAATATTACGCAAGTTTACCTGTAAAAAAATTTATATTAGAACTCTCTGAAAAAACCTCTGTCCCAGGGGGAGGAAGCGCATCTGCACTTACTGCATGCGCGGGAATATCATTGCTGATAATGGCAGGAAATTATACATTAGGCAAAAAAGGATACGAGAACAGATCTTCGGAAATCAAACGAATCCTATCCAAGTTAAAACCTCTTCAAAAAAAAACTCAGACATTGATTGACCTGGATATAAAGGCATACCTATCGTTTGAAAAAATATATTTCCGCATAAAAAAATCATCAGACCCTAAATCCAAAGAGAACCTGATCGCGATGGACAATGCCTTTAAAAAAACTTTCCTCGCTCCTGCCAATATTTTTGATGCTGCGGAAAAATCAGTATCTTACGGAATACGGCTGTCTGAAATATGCAATAAAAATCTCAAAAGCGACGCCATTTGCGGAATAACACTTCTTTACGCTGGAATTGCAACAGCGAAAATCAATATGGATGTAAATCTTAATATGATACAAGATAAAAGATTTGCCGCGGACGCGCGAAAAAGATACGACAACCGTTTCAAAACGGTTCAAAACAAAATAAAATCTTTAAAATCAAATTACCTATGAATATAATAAACGGAAAAAAGATCGCGGATGAAATAAAAAACAAAATCAAACTGGAGATTCATCAAATTTCCCAAAAACACACAGCGAAAAAACCCTGTCTTACCGTTATACAATCAGGAGAAGACAAGGCGTCCAATGTGTACATAAAAAATCAGAAAAACTGCTGCGAAGAGGTGGGGATAGATTACCGTTTATTAAAACTCAATGGAGATGCAGCTGAAAAAGAGTTTATAGAAACTGTGCGACAATGCGGGGACGACAAATCCATAACAGGCATAATAGTTCATCTTCCGTTGCCAAAACATATAAACGCACAAACAGTGCAATCCTCAATTAATCCGTACAAAGATGTTGAAGGAATAACGCCTCACAATCTGGGAATGCTTTTTTATCACGATGTACCTCATTACATTGTTCCATGCACTGCGCGGGCTGTGTTGGAATGTCTTAATTCAACAGGACAAAGCATCAAAGGCAAAGAAACCGTAATAGTGGGACACAGTGAGATCGTTGGAAAATCATTATGCCTTATGATGCTGTCTTCAAGTAAAGAATCCGCTACGCCCACCGTATGCCACATAGCAACAAAAAATCTCGCTGATCACACCCGCAGAGCAGACATACTGGTGGTAGCAGTCGGAAAACCAGAATTTATCAGAGGGGATATGGTAAAAGAAGGCGCAATAGTCATTGATGTCGGAATCAATGTCAAAAAGGTTTTGGATACCTGCTCTTGCCAAACACCGGACGCGTTAAAACCCGGCGCGGAAAAATTTATTACAGTCGGAGATGTATGTTTCAACGAAGTCGCGCAAAAAGCCGGATACATAACACCTGTCCCCGGCGGGGTAGGCCCTGTAACATCAGCGATGCTTTTAAACAATCTTTTAATGTTATACAAAATGCAGCAAAAGTAACGGAGGATTTTAATTATGCTTTTTAAGGTTATTGTAAACATATTCATTCCAGTAGGAGCGGGTATCATATATTTTTTAATGGCATCCGAAATAGCCAGATTCGGCAAAGTAAGAAAAATTATTTTCGACGAACTCGGCTATCAAAAAGTATCCAATGTGTTTTTTCTTTTCGGAATATATTTTATCACAAGACCTCTTCAAAACCTGCTCGGCCCGCATCCATGGCCAATGGTAATAAACAATATCAGACAGTTTTTCCTTATGGCAATAATAGCTCCACTTATTCTGGTGGGAATTTTTTACTGGGACGCAAATGAAGAAAAACTTCCCAAATCTACTGTTTCCGCAGCATACATCGTGGGATTTCTTATGGCTATGATATTTATGCTTGTTAACAAAGCCGCGATTGGCGGATCAACTGTAATAGCGGAAATATGGAATATAAAACTTTACGATTGCATGTGGTTCAATAAAACCGTAATGGCAAGCACTGAATTGATACTTATACACCTTATAGTTCAGTTCGTTTCTCCTGTGGGATTTTTAATTCTTTCAACAGCCATAGTAAGAACCAGAAGACATAATTACCCTGCTACCAGCGTTTATAATATGATGCCTCTAAAATGGAAATATTTTGAAGCTGGACTTATAATATTCATAGCATCATACATAGTAGCCGGAATAGCCGCGCTTATCGGACATTACTACACATACCTGTGGATAATATATTTCGTCGGCGCAATTGTTTCAGGAATGTTGGAATTAAAAAGCGTAAAGATTCCGCCGAGAAGCGCGCCTGCTGACCTTGAATAAAATGAAACGCATTTGCGCCATTTATTTATAGCAAACATCATCTTTAAGCTACTTAACACTTAACTTGACTTTTTCAAATTTTATTGTAAAATAATTAAACTAATGGGGGTGTAGCTCAGCTGGGAGAGCACTTGCATGGCATGCAAGGGGTCAGGGGTTCAATTCCCCTCACCTCCATAGCGAAATTATACCGACGATAAAATCAAAATCACCGACGATATATTAGGTGATTTTTTTATTGGTTGAAAAGTTCTTATTAAACTTACCGTCCTTCCTGTAAATTAAACAAATAACCAAACCAATCGTATATTATGTATATATGCCAATCCTGCCCATTCACTAATAAATTAAGGAGACCATTTATGCCATTGCTTGAAAAACTCAATATTTACGGGTTATCGGAACTCGAAGACATAATATTGGCCGGGCTTGTTACTGGCGACCCTATGCTGCTTGTAGGCAGGCACGGTTCCGCCAAAACAATGCTTATAAAGAACATTGCGGCTTGCTTAGGTATGAAATTTATCGCGTATGACGCATCAAAAGCCCTATTTGACGATGTAATTGGCTTCCCTAACCCCAAACTACTCGCGGGGGGCGTTCTTGACTATATACCCACTCCTATATCCATTTGGGACAAGGAATTCGTGTTGATTGACGAAATATCCCGCGCAAACACCTCAATGCAGAATAAATGGCTTGAAATTATCCGTTCCAGGCAGATAATGGGTAAAAAAATCCCAAAGCTTAAATATGTTTTTGCCGCTATGAACCCGCCGACAAGTTATTCAAGCGCATATGCTTTGGATCCCGCTCTTTCGGGGCGGTTCGCCTTTATCGTCAATATTCCTGAAGTATGCAAGATGAATGACGCAAACCTGCGCAACATTATGAAAAATATTTCCGAAGATGATGCCGCAGCGCTTGAACATAATAAAAATAACCAAAATGGGGAAGAAATAGGCAAAATTATTCAAGAAGCAATCAAAATATTTCCAGAAATATCAAAAGAGTACGATTCTTTTCTTTCAACATATCTTATAAGGCTCACAAACGAGATGTATATCAGCAAAATAAAGCTGGACGGCCGGCGGCTGGGTATGATAAGAAGGAATTGCGTGGCGTATTTGTCCATACAATCTGTAAAAAATAATTTATCTCAAGCAAACGCTCAACTCAACGATTTGATTTTTAATTGCTTGAAAAACAGCATCCCGAATGAATCCACAGGCGAGCCGCTTAACGAAAATACGATTATGCCGATTCATATGCTTGCGGTAAAAAATATGGGGAAGCATTCTGACCAGGAGTTTAGAAAAAAGGTGATTATGGCAGACAACTTATATGAAATGGCACAAAACTATAAAAAATACCATCACAAACTTCAGCCGCTGGAACATAGCGAAGTTGCTTCCATATTAATGGAAAAATGGAAAGAAGCTCACAGTGCTGATGAAATAATAGAATTATTTTTTGCTGTTAAGGAAATTGTATCGTTTTTACAGGATAATTCCGTTGCCTGCGATATAGAGATCTGCAGAAGAATGTTTGAGCTTTTTGGAGAGATTTATTTTATAACAGAGAATATGATGGAATTAAGGATGCCCAGACTAAATCAATTTACCTCGAAAGAGGAATTTATAATCGAATATGGCGAAATAGCATTTGCACTTGCTTTAAATATGAGTTTTAGAAATAAAGGTGTAACCGGATGTTTATTCAACGGTAAGTTATATAAAGAAATAAAAGAAAAACTGATGAGGAGGGGAATAAAAGATGAAAATATGCGGACTTAAATCATGTGATTCCGGTGTGAAAAATATCAGTTTGTACGAAAAGAGTGAAATCGAAATACCGCTGTCGCCGGCGCTTTCCAACGGAATCGTTGATTGGAATTCCGGTGAAAGTAATGAATCCACTGATACATATAATATTTTACTGAGAGAAAAGGAAATCAATGGATTATTGGTCTATGAAAACATAAATTCATTAATCGAATTCATACTGAATGAGTATAAACCGACCGGTCAATATTTAATAGATTTCTATTTAAAAGAGTCGGCAAACTATGATATTGATATCAGAAAAAATTATATCGTAAACATTCTGCTCGGGCGAAAGGCGGATGACTACCGATGGCGTTTAGATGAGGATTTTACCTGTACTTCCCCGGATATCAGTTATTTCAAATTCGCTTTCTCGCGGAGAGAACTATTACGGGATAATAATATCATCGGCGTTGATTTGCCGGAAAAGAAAGCGCTTTTAAGAAAAGGGCATCAGTCTCCTTATGTTTTTATTGAAAAACCGTTTAAACTCAACGGAAAGGATATGATTAAACACTATTTTATAATCCCCTATTCCAGGATGCACCTGCTTTTTATCTATGACGGCAAAAGGTGTTTAATGTATGACAACAGAACTATTTATGAAAAAAAATCACTGATAGGATATCTCGGCAGGGAAACTTATGAAGAATTTGACAAAAAAGGGAGGAGCATCGGGCTGAAAAAGTGCTGGGCGCTTTTCGCTCCGGTTGGTTTTAAACCGCGGTTTTTGATAAAGGTGCCGGCTAATGAAGAATTCATAGACGAAATGGCAGGGGAAAATAGTGTCCCGAAAAAATTTAATAAACCTATGTTCCTTTTTGACGCAAGGGGCACTGTTAAACTTGACCAATCTATAGAAATTATAGATGAACCTAAAGTCGCGTGTCAAATTCTTGCCCGTTCTCCAAAATGGAAATATATCCCGGGCGATTTCCCGAGCGTAGGCATTGTCAGAAAATACCTTTTAGAAGAGGAATACTATATTGCCTGCGGAGGATTTTAATGGAAACATTGGATAGACAGTTCCATTCATCTATTGAAGAAGAAAGCCCGGAAGAACTTATAAAATTAATTCTAAGATTTAGTTATTACCTTGATGTTCGTAATAACTGCCTTATCGAGAGTTATAATGCTTTATAAATAAAGTCTTACTTATTCTTTATTCTCGATTTAAAGGTGTCAAGTCACCTTTTATGTATAAATATTTAATTTGCACCTCCTTTAAATTATTTAACATATATTAATCATCATATTTATTTTACCACTTTAATGAAAGAAAATCAAGAGAAATTTAAACAATTTTTAAAAACTACCTGCTATTATTATATTAATGAAATAATAAATTGTCAACTAATAATCTAATATTTCAATCAAAAAATTAATACCAAATAGAACTTCTATTCAAATCTTAAACAAATATATTATTCTTTTCTTCTTCAAAATCTCTTAAATCATAAAAGCCAGAAGTGGTTG
>MWCF01000097.1 GCA_002069855.1 Elusimicrobia bacterium ADurb.Bin231
GCAAGGGTTTTTGTTAATTCTACTTCTTGATTTTCAAAGACCTTTATTTTTTACTTGACTCTTTATAGGATGTCTCTTAGCAAGGAATTTTCCGGTTTTTATATTCTGCACAAGATTGATCTTTGCCGGGCATTCATAAGCGCAACAGCCGCATTCAATGCAGTCAAATATACTGTAATCCTTAAGTTCTCCGCCCATACCCTTTTCCGCAAGACGGGAAAGCATCATCGGGACCAGGCCCATAGGGCATACTGAAACGCATCTTCCGCATCTTATGCACGAGGATGGCTCATAAGTTTTTGCCGTGGCATTTCCAAGCACAAGAATACCGGAAACGCCCTTAACAACAGGAACATCCAAAGAGTGTATGCCAACCCCCATCATAGGGCCGCCTAAAACAATCTTCTTGACTTCTCCGAAAATGCCGCCGCACGCAGCAATGACATCGGAAATAGGCGTACCTATCAGCACTCTATAATTACCGGGGTTGCGCACACAGCCGGCAACTGTGACAACTCTCTCATACAAGGGTTTACCTCTGTAAACAGCATCTCCCACGGCAACTGCAGTTTGAACATTGTGGACCACAAAACCAGCGTCAACAGGCAAACCGCCGGACGGAACTTCCCTCCCTGAAATAGTTTTTATCAACTGCTTTTCCGCGCCCTGAGGGTATCTTGTGCGCAATTTGACAACGATTATATCTTTATCTGTTCCAAGCGATTTTCTAAGAACTTCAATAGCGTCTTTTTTGTTATCCTCCACAGCTATAAAAGCATTGTTTACGGCAAGAACCTTCATCATGATTCTAAGACCTTCCAATACTTTTTTCGGCTCTTCCAGCATAACACGGTGGTCGCAGGAAAGATACGGTTCGCATTCGCAACCATTTAAAATCATAGATTCTACTTTTTTTTCTTTTGGAGGAGATAACTTTACATGAGTGGGAAAACATCCACCGCCAAGGCCTGTGATACCAGCGTTTTTTATGGTATCCAGCAGCTGCTCAATAGAAAGATCTTCCGGGGATACCGACTGAAACTGAGTCGTATCATGTTTCCCGTCTGAATCTATAACTATAGTGTCAACGCCGAATCCGCAAGGATGCAATATTTTTTCGATGGAAACAACTTTGCCTGAAACAGGAGAATGAATGTTTGCAGAAATAAACCCGGACGCTGACGCCACCATCTGTCCGACAGCCACCAAATCCCCGGCTTTGACAAGAGGAACAGCCTGCGAACCGGTATGCTGCCTTAAAGGAAGAAATATTCTTTTCGGAAGAGGAATCGTCTGTATTTTATCAAAACGGCAATCTTTTTTATCACGGGGATGAATCCCGCCTTTAAAGTATTTCATTGTTATCTAAATAATTAGCAAACCCTTTAATCCGCCGAAGAAATATGACTTAGCGGCATTTATTCATAATCCGAAAAACCCGCTGAACGATAAATCACGCCTTTGCCATCAATCACAAGACATTCCGCATTACAGAGTTTCTCTATCAGTTCCACGCCTTTTACAGGACCAAGCACGAAAACTGCCGTGGAAAGGACATCCGCGGAAGCCGGATTTTCCGTAACAACAGTGACGCTTAAAACGCCTTCCGCAGGATAACCGGTAAACGGATTTATTATATGCGATATTTTCTTTTTGTCAAGAAAAAAATAACGCTCGTAATCGCCGGATGTAGCGACGGATAAATCGCGCATTGTGAGAACTGTAATATCATCGCCGGTTTTGTCCGGATTGCGGACTGAAATTCTCCATTCCCTGCTTCCAAAAACCGCTATATTTCCGCCGGCATTTACAAGACCGGTATGTATTCCGTTTTGTTTCAGCAGTTTTACAGCGCGATCCACAGCGTACCCCTTAGCTATGCCTCCAAAATCGATTTTCATTCCGCGTTTTGGAAAATATATCTTTTGATTCTTTTCATCTATGTTTATCTTTCCGCTACCGACCAGCTTCATGCATTCTTCAACTTCGCTGTCTGACGGTATCTTCCCAGATTTAGACGCGGATTTCCACATGGATATTAAAGGAAGTACGGTAATGTCAAACGCGCCGCCTGTTATTGATGAATAATGCACGGATAACTTTGTAAGTTCCATGACCTCTTCCGAAACCTGATAAACTCCGGTCGCATTCAATACGGAGACATCCGATTCCGGCTTATAAACGGAAAAAAGATTTTCCATACGATCAATATCCTTAAATGCGGCATCAATGGAATCTTTTGCCTTTTTAGAATTTTTACAATAAACCTTTATTTCAAAGATCGTTCCCATAAGCACCCGTTTTTCAGAGTACTCCCTGTCGGTACAACCCACAAGCGCCAGATGTATAACTAAAATAAGAACAATTCGTAATTTTATAATCATATATTTTATTTTAAATTTATGCATGATCTGGAAATGTATTTAGCGGATTTTTATTTGAAATATTACGCGGTAAAATCGGAAGTTTCAGAAATCTTACAAATCAATACAACTAATATACTATTACAAATTTTAAATTATGCGATTACGGAATCCGCGAATAAATTCATTATAATTTGATATCAACATCCAAGCCGGAAAACCACAATGAAGAAGATTTTTCTTCCTTTTTCTTGCCGGTTGTATCTGATTTTTGCTCCTTATTAACTGCCGTATCCACCTTAGCCGGTTCCGCGGATTTTATCTCTATCGGGGCGGATTGCGCCACAGGTTTCGCAACGGGTTTAATTACAACCGGCTTTGCAGGTTGCGGCGCAGGGATATTGGCAGACTGACTTTTTTCCGACATCTCTTCGGCGCTTTCCAATCCTTCGCAGGCCCTTATAATTTCGTCTGCAGTTCTCCCTGCCCATGTTTCCGATTCCGCATTATATATAACTCTAAGAACTTCTTCAAGCGTGGATACTCCTTTAAGCGATTTATAAAATCCGTCTTCCATCATAGACAAAATACCTACAGTGCTTCTGGCAAGACGCCTGATTTCCGAAGAGGTTTTACGCATCAATATTGCGTCTCTTATAGTATCATTAAGAGTCAGAACTTCAAAAATACCTATTCTTCCCCTGTAACCTGTATTGCGACAAGCGTGACAACCCCTGCCACGGTAAAATTTATGCCGTTCAAAATCTATTTCTCTTACCTTAAAATAATTTAATGTTTCCGCCGGAGGAATATAGGTTTCCAGACAGTTGGGACAATTTTTTCTGATAAGACGCTGCGCTATAACGCAAATAACAGTTGAAGATATAAGAAATGTTTCTATTCCCATATCCATCAACCTGAGCAAAGCGCCTGTTGTATCTTCAGTATGAAATGTTGAAAATACTTTATGTCCGGTAAGTGCGGCCTGCACTGTAACCTCTGCCGCTGTACTGTCTCGGATCTCGCCGACCATTATAACGTCCGGATCCTGTCTCATCATTGCTTTTAAAAAGGTTTCATAAGATATTCCAGAAGCAACATTAAATTGCGCCTGCGTTATCCCGGGCATAGTATATTCAACAGGGTCTTCAATAGTAATAATTTTCTTATTCATTGCCCGAAGGTGATTTATGGCAGAATATAGGGTTGTAGTCTTGCCGCTGCCTGTGGGACCTGTAACGAGAATCATACCCGAAGGATATGTAAGCACCTCTTCAAACTTTTTTTTATGCACGGGATTGAAACCGAGTTTATCCAGATCAACGAGAACAGCCTGTCTGTCAAGTATTCTTATGGTTACATTTTCTCCATACTCGGCAGGATAAGTGCCTACGCGCATATCTATTTCCCTGCCTCTTATTCTTGATACGATTTTGCCGTCTTGAGGATGACGCTTTTGAGCGACATCCAATCCGCAAATGGCTTTTATGCGCGATAACAACAGAGGTGCAATATGTTTTGGCAGATCCGTTTTTCTGTAAAGTATGCCGTCAATTCTATTCCTAACAACAAGCAAAGTAGGACGCGGCTCTATATGAATATCGCTTGCGCCGTCTTTAATGGCGTCTGAAAGAATAAAATTCAATATGGAAACAATAACATTTTCATCCTTTGTAGTCTTTACTTCATCCAACATAAGTATGGTGTCCACAGGATTATCATCAAAGCCCATCTTGCTTAAATCACCGGCAAGTTTGGTAGTGGAAAATATCTGGTCTATGGTAGCCATTATCTCAGTTTTGGAAGCGATTGCAACTTCAACTTCGCAGCCGAACATAGAGATCATTGTGTCTATAAGTTGGGAATTAAGAGGGTCTGCCATTACGCAAGTCAGTATTCCTTCAGATTTAAAAGCTGGAATTATGTAATTGTTTCTTAAGAATTTCTCGTTGCACTTCATACTCAATTCTGTGTCAAGAAACTCTTTTCTGATTTGCATTCTCGGTATGCCGAGCTGTAAACTTAAAACTCTTAAAAATTCATGTTCTTCAACCAAATGCTCCCTAATAAGTATATCACCCAAACGGTCGCCTTTATTTACCTGATTTTCAAGAGCCAATTTTAAAGTATTTTCGGAGATAAGACCCATTTGGACGAGTAGATCTCCTATCTGCATCTGTTTTTGAGATTTCTTCTTCATTTACATAGCCGGCTTCTACCAGCAATTGGCTGAGAGGTCTGGAAACTGAACGCTGCTTTTCCAAAAGAATGGTAAGCTGTTCTCTTGTTATAATGGCGTTTTCGACTATGATATCTGCAAATTTTTTAGATCGTGATACTGATGCCATATTTCTCCGTTATATCCTGGTTAACATTTCTTCCGCGACTTTATCTATTATATCCGAGGATATTGTTTCTTTTTTCGCACTGAATCCCAAAAGAAGACTCATATCGCAAATATTGTTTACTTTCCGAGGAACACCGCTTGAATAATGAAGTATTTTACCGTAAGTGTCTTCATTAAAAACCTGTTTAGAGCAGCCCGCTTTCATCAGCCTGAATTTAATATACGCTTCCACGCCTTCCGCATCAAGAGGTTTAAGATGGTAATTTATTGATATTCTCTGCTCGAGCTGTGGCATTCTACGTATATTTTCTTTTAATTCCGGCTGGCCCGCAAGTATTATCGTGCATAAAAAACTATTATTGTACTGGTAATTCAAAAATAATCTTACCATCTCTAAAGACGGCGTTTTCATAAGGTGGGCTTCATCTATTACAATAATGGTATGTTTCCCGTTTTTACCGATATTAATCAACTTCTCGTTCAAAATCCTAAGCATTGCTGACTTGGATACTCCAGCTGGTATTTCTTCTCCGAAAACATACAGCATTTCCTGAAGCGTCTCGTCTTCAGTAGAAGAAGGCAATTGTGGAATAAACTTGACTTCATATTTATCTCTCGGCAGCCGTTCCGCGTATGCCTTGCAAATAAGCGTTTTTCCGCACCCTATATCACCTACCATCGCAGCTGCGCCTTTGTGCGCGGAAACTGTGTACGTAAGCCGCAGCAATGCCTCTGAGTGATACGCGGATTCATAAAAAAAACGCAGATCAACTACATTTTCAAACGGAGGCAAGGAAAAGCCCCAATATGGTAAATACACAATCATCTCCTTAAATAAACAGCGATAAAAACTTTAAAAACACCAAAAAGAACATTTATATTTTATATTATATGCCAAAATAATGTTTTTGTCAATAATTCAAAATGCTTCTGGTAATGTCAAGTATTTTGTGTAAGTTGTGAAAAATTATTCAAAATAGGTTTACCCTTCCATAAATTATTCTGTCTTGTAAGTATCGCAAAAATTATTCGCTCTACGCTGGAACTGTTGTTGAAACAACTCATTGGCCGTGTTCTACGGCGAACTTCCCGGAATACTCGCTCGATAATGTTCGTAGTCCTCAACTTTATTCTCATTGCTAACGGCTCTTCGTAAAAATTTAACAACTCTTCCAAGTCGTCCTCTATGCACTTCACCGCTTCCGGTTCTATTATTTTCCACCGCGCTGACCATCTCTTAAACGAATACACCGCATCGTTATAAGTTTCCTGCTCATAGATATCCCTCGCCTCATTCACGCAGACATCCCTTGATTTTTTCGGCAGTTTGTTAGAAACATTCCGCAACTTGTGCGCCCAACACCGCTGAACCTTTACATTCGGCCAGATATAATCCAACGCATTCCTCAAACCCTTATTACCGTCTATCGTAGCTAA
>MWCF01000098.1 GCA_002069855.1 Elusimicrobia bacterium ADurb.Bin231
GCTCGGGGATGCAGGGCAATCCCTACCTTGCTTGTCATTGCAAGCAAATACTATGAGCGAAGCAATCTCTTAACCTGATAAGCCTGACAAATGTTACAATTTTCAATAATTAAGGTTTGACTATATCACCCGCTACTCCGAAATAGTCCTGACTTTTTCGGAGTTCGCAAAATACTATTTCTTTTTCAAGAAAACATTAGGTGTGATGCCGGCTTCTCTTAATATTGCTCTCAATATTCCCTCCGGCATATCGCCCGGATGATTAGGTATAGTTGTATAGCGATTTTTAGAGTGATTGTACCAGATTTCGTGACTTCCCGCGGCTTGCCGGTCAAAAGCAAAGCCAAAAGATTTAAGGCGCTTTATAATTTCGCGACACCGGAAACCTGCTAATCGTCCCACCTTTTATGCGCTCACAATCATCGGGTAATCGAAAGAATCTTTTATTTCGGAAATTTTTATCTTGTTGTTGCGTTGAGCTCTGGCCTCCAGCAGTTTCTTGGCAACATCGCGGGCGATTTCCAGCGTTTCGGTAGCTGTGCGGCCCTGGGCAACCAAACCCGGCACATCTTTTGATGTTGCTAAATAAACTCCCTCAGGCAATTTTTTTATGTGAATTTTGATTATTTGTTCCATATATTTCCTTGCATGACACCATGATTTTTTACATTTGCATGAGTATATGTAAATATAGGTAAATGTCAAGAGCGCCTGAATATTAGCCATTTTTCACAATGGCTATTTCTTCAAGCGTTAAATCATATAGCCCGTAAACCAGTTTTGTCTTGCCGGCTTAAAGTTTAAAGGCTTTTGACGGATTAAATCAGGTAATTGTAGCCGTCCCCTTTTTAAACTCCAACAAATTGTTGTCTATTCCATCCAATGGACAAATTCATCGAGCTTCGCTCTTTCCCGCGCGAAATTGTTAAGAGGGGATGATGTGTCAGGATAGCCCACAGCGATGCCCACGACAATTTTCTTATCATCGGGAATTGCCGCTATCTTTCTGATTTCAGCGGGGTAACGCGCGGCCGCGGCCAAAAGACAGGTACCGAGACCTTTGTCGTGCGCCGCCAGGCAGATTGTTTGAGCGATAATGCCGATATCCAGCATCTGGTATTCTACAAGATTATCCCGTGAAATACAGGCCAGAATAAGACAGGGGGCGTCGAAAACAGAAACCATATTCTGATAGTATTTATCGCGCGCGTCTTTATCTTCTCTTTTTATGCCCTGCGCTGATAAAACGATTTTGCCCAGCTGGCCATACCTGGCTTTCATGGCGTCAGGCCATTGCGTGAGCATAGGCACGTCGGACGCGATTTCCGCGCCGGCCAGCGTTTGCTGGAGATTCATTTCTTTGAATTTTGCCAGAATCTTGCCCGTCAGTATGTATAAATCCCAGGGCTGTGTATTCCCCCACGATGGCGACCAGCGCGCCGTCTCCAGAATCTCCATAATTAAATTTCTGGGCACATCCTGCGGTTTGAATTTACGAATACTTCGTCTTCCTTTAATCGCGGCTGTTAATTCCATGTTAACCTCCTTAGCGGAATCAATCCGTTTATTATTGATATTAAAATCAAATAGAATTCAATATAGATAATTAAGTATTATGTCCCCGCATTGCTGTATGCACGCACAATCAAGCTATTTATTATTTAACGAATGCCCTCTCGAATATATGTCGGAATTTTCAGGAATTCATCATCGGGAGAAGACTCTCTTAATCCTGACATTCTTCTTTCCTGAATAGTTTTTCCAAAAGCCTTTAAATGAATCTTTTCAATGATATCCTTTAACTCTTCATATTGGAATAGATTTAAGGCCCTGGCCGCGGTCAGATAACCGTCAATATATTTTTTGCTTTCTTTAGACTCAGAACCTGTCCGTTTAATTTCCCTGTAATAGTCATTTAATAATTTGGTTAAAACGCTAATGTAGCGTTCTTTATTTATCATGGCTCAAATATCTCCTGAAAATGCAAGTTATTCAACCCTTGTAAATATTATTATGCGGATCGAATTATGCTTTATGTCCCCCGAATTGCTATCCAGCCAACACATTGGTGATAATTAAAATAAAAGATTTAACCGCGGTTACGCCTTTTATTTTTTACCTTTTGGCCATTTAGAATATGGATATGAGCAGAGGTTTGAATTAAAATAACGCTCATCATGCGTAACTTCCTCGCCCAGCCAGGAAGGACGTTCAAAGACTTGGTTTTCCTTCTGAAGCTCCACTTCCGCCAGAATCAGCCCTGCGTTCTCGCCCAGGAATTCATCTATCTCCCAAATCAGACCGTCGCATGCAATTTTGTATCTAATCTTTTCGATGAGCGGTCCTTCGCACAACTTTAATAAATCTTGGGCATGGGCGGTTGGGATTTCATATTCATACTCCTCGCGCGTCGCACCAGTTGTCAAGCCCTTGATTGTCAGAAAAGCTTTATCGCCGCCCAGCCGCACACGAACGGTGCGTTCTTTATCAGTATTGAGATAGCCCTGGATACAGCGGATACCTTCGCCATTTCGCCATCCATCTCCACTTACAAGAAACTTTCGCTCGATTTCAAGGGGCATAGAATATCGTTCAAAATTAAGTTTATACTTCAATGCAAATGCTGTTTATTGATAACATATAATTATATTTTATAATAGCCTCTTTCATCTATCGAAATGTCAAGAATAAAGATGCGACCACGTTTTCTTGTCCCTAATTTTAATGCTGAAACTGATTTTTCAATACCTGACCCGAATTTTCTTTCTCGAACGATATTGCTAAACATATTTTTCGCTATCCTGATAAAGTTCTTCCAATGTTCCAAGCACAATACGTATTGACGCTCTGCTTTGAGGTGTATGCTCCTGGGATACGAGAGGGTCTTTCTGCATTTCAAAAATCTGTTCAAGATTCTGTTTGGAAAAACGTATCTCTACAAATGTATCTTTTTTAACAATCAGGTTATCTTTGAATGTATTCAGGTCTTTGGTTAGTTTTGCTAATTTATTCAGAGATGTTTGCGATATTGCCTGTTTATCTTTTTCCAGCTGGGATATTTGTTCAATTAAATCGAGCACAAATTTTTTGTTTTCGGAATCTTCAATTAAATCGGGTAAGCTTTTTAATATGATGGTCGGGTCATCTGAGATGTTGCACTGATCTGTTTCTGATGAAAGCACCAGGTACCCGCCCAATTGGTCATATTTATCCATAATTTTTTTAAAGAGGACTTTTGCATGCTTCACCGCAATCTGTAAGCGGTCTTTTTTCATGATAGCCTGCTCCTCAGCTTAAAACTAATTCAACCGGTTTTTGTTATATTGATTATTTATCCGGAAGGCTTCTTCCACTTCTTCAAGGGAGTATTCTGGCGGCAATGGCGAATATTGCGGATCAATAAGCATAACAGAGCCTTTATCATTCGTGAGAATAGAATAGCGGCCGGTTGCGGTCATGATTTTACCTTCGGTAATTTCCGCGACAATTATCTTTTGATCTTCAAGACATTCAGGGAGAAAATACAGATTTAACTTAAATACATTGCCGATACTGTCGAGTGCCAGGCAATCAATGTTAACCTGTATGGCGGGTTCAGCTTTCTCGTTAAACGTTGACTTTACGGAAAGAATTTTTACAATGGTGTTGAGCTCAGCACCATGGGTAAAATAATAAAAAGGCACGATATCATAAACTTCACCCGTTTCATTATTTTTTATTGTGCCGGTAATGATCTTGTCCGTCACTTTCTGCCCCTTTCGTTGAATAATTTACAAAAAATGTTCCTGCTCCCTTTTACGCCAAAATCTAAACTTTTTTTATTGATAATTCAATGACAGGACGACAAACGTGTGTCGCATTATTTGTTTTGTTTTATCTAGATTAACTGATTGATATTACGGATGTTATTGTAGGCACAAGTTAAGAATGATCTGTCTTAAATGATTGAACGGTTTCTTGATTGATAAGAGACAATATATCTTTAATATAATTGGTTTTATGTTCCGCGCATTCTATTTATATTTTTTCGGCTAAACGAAATGTCAAGAATAAAGATTCGACCCTGATTTATTCGGTGATCACGATTTTTCAATGCATTCTCTAATCTGTGATTGTCTTACATTCAGACGTTGCACACTGCCATCCTATTTATTATT
>MWCF01000099.1 GCA_002069855.1 Elusimicrobia bacterium ADurb.Bin231
ATGCGGCTTGGATGTGCTTGGTTTCGCAAATACCGCCTCAAGCCCCATAGTTCTCAAAAGCGTGCGCACATGACACTTGCCCACTTTGTAGCCATTCGCACGAAGCGTCTCCCTCATACGCAGCACTCCGTAAAACGGCGTCTTTGTGTACTGATCGTCCAATATGTTCATCATCATATTGTCCCGCTCGCTTATCCCAGCCGACCTGTAATACAAAGTTGACCGGGTTATTCCCAGCATCTGGCACTGCTTTCTCATACTGCAGCCGCATCTGCTTTTGTCAATGAGTTTTTTCCGCTCCGTCAGCCCAAAAGTTGCAATCTTTTTTTGAGCCAGTCTTCTCTACCTTCAACTCTCCGATGCTCTTGTATAACTTGTCTGCCTGCTCCTCTTTTATGGCGTTTCCCTTGCCATTCCGCCTGCCGTATATCTCTGCCGCACCGGACAACAGCTCCTGCTTCCACTTGCTTATCTGATTCGGATGTGCTCCATACTCTGTGCTCAACTCGTTCAGCGTCTTTTCGCCTTTTACCGCATCCAACGCCACTCTTGCCTTGAAACCCGCCTCGAATTTCTTTCGCATCTTTCCTGCCTCCTTTGCGGGCCCTATTATACCTCTTTTTTCACCTTATTTCATTCCATAAACTGGTACGGTTTTCTTGGACTATTATAGTTTTTGTTTTTTTGAGCCGGGGGATAACGCAGCGGATTGTTTTAAACCGAATATTTTTTTAAAATTCATGTGTTTCTCCAAATGATTTTATATCAGTTTACACCCAAGCGCAATCGCAATTTAAGACTTACACATTGCCAAAAGTTTATCCCAATTTTTATCCACATCTTCCTGTATCTGCTGTAAAACGCTTTCTGAACCGGGTCTGAAAAGATGTTTAAAACGACCCTGAAGTTTCAGCCATTCTGTAACAGGCTTTTTTTCTTTAGGTTTATAGTTTAATTTATATTCGCCGTTTTTAACTTCATATATAGGCCATACGCATGTGTCAACCGCAAGTTTCCCGATTCTTACTGTCTCTTCCGGCGGATATGCCCAACCAAGCCGGCATGGCTGCAAAACATTTATGAAGGATGCTCCCCCGCAGGCAAGAGCGCTCTGAACTTTGGATATAAGATCATTATGAAATCCAAGCGCTGTCTGAGCCACATAAGGGACATTGTGCGCCGCGATGATTGCCGTAAGATCCTTTCTTGACTGAACCTTTCCGGTTGATTGTTTCCCGTAAGGAGCAGTGGTTGTGGACGCGCCCTTTGGAGTAGCGGAAGAACGCTGAATTCCAGTATTCATATACGCTTCATTGTTGTAACACACATAAAGTATATTGTGGCCGCGTTCCATAGCGCCGGAAAGCGACTGAAGGCCTATGTCGTATGTCCCCCCATCTCCACCAAACGCTATAAAATTTATATCCTCGGTAACACGGCCCTTTTTTTTCAATGCTCTATACGCAGTTTCTATACCTGACACAGTTGCTGCAGCATTTTCAAACGCGGAATGAAACCATGGCACATTCCATGAAGTATAAGGAAATATAGTGCTGGCAACCTCAAGGCAACCTGTGGCATTAGCTATTACAACCGGTTTGTCACATGCAAGTAAAACCTGCCGCGCTATTATGCCGGCACCGCAACCCGAACAGAGCCGATGTCCGCCTGTAAACTTTTCTTCTTTCTTGGACAATTCCTTCAAATTAGCCATAATTTTATCCCCTTTTCTTTATTTTACCATTTATGCATTTTTAGTGTTTCTTTTCTTCACGAAAATATTTTTTCCATCAAAACGCGGCGAAAATCAACACAGATATTTCAAAAACTTTTAATCAGGACATCGCTGAAATTATTCCGGCAATCTATTCGCGCACCCCGAGATAATTAACAATATTTGCCGCATATTTGCCTTCAGATATTTTCAATAGTTCCTTAAAAACATATTCTATGTTTTCGATACCAATATCCCTGCCGCCGAGACCGTATATATAATTAACAGCCTTGACATTTACTCCGGCAGTATAAAGACAAGAAGTTATTTCAGTAAAAAGAGGGCCGGCATACGACGAGAATGTGTCGGATCTGTCAAGAACCGCTATGGATTTTACTTTGGATAAAACCTTAGCTATTTCAGCATAGGGGAAGGGTCTATAAATTCTCGGCTTCAGAAGACCTACCTTTATGCCATGCTGCCTCATTTTATCAACTACAAATTTAGTTGTGCCTGCAGTAGAACCGAGACACACAATAGCCACATCCGCATCCGAAAGCCGATATTCTTCAAAAAATCCGTATTTTCTTCCGAACGACTTTTCAAACTCAGCGGCAACCCCAAGGATTATATTTTTGGAATTGATCATAGCTTCCGCTTCCTGCCTTTTATGTTCAAAATAATAATCCTGCAGATCCAGCGCACCGCAAGAATAAGGTCTTTTAATATCAAGCAAATATCTTTCCGGTTTATATTCGCCGACAAATTTCTTCACTTCCCCGTCGGAGATCATATCTATAACTTCCATACAATGGCTTATTATAAATCCGTCCGTACTAACCATAACTGGAAGGCGCGCCTTTTCCGCTATACAGACCGCCTGTATAAGATTATCGTATGCTTCCTGAGAATTCTCGGAAAAAATTTGTATCCAGCCACTGTCACGAGCGCCCATAGTATCCGAATGGTCGCCATGAATATTTATCGGAGATGAAAGCGCTCTATTTACCTCTGCTACTATGATCGGAAGACGGAGCCCTGAAGCAACATATAGCATTTCATACATCAGAGCCAAACCCTGCGAAGAAGTGGAAGTCATCACCCGCGCGCCTGCCTCGGACGAACCTATGCATGCGGACATCGCGGAATGCTCCGATTCCGCGGCAAGATATTCCGTGTCAACCAGACCGTCGGCAACGAACTGGGAAAAAATCATCACTATCTCGGTAGCAGGAGTTATCGGATAGGCTGCCACCACATCCGGATTGATTTGTCTCATGGCTTCAGCCATTGCTTCATTACCGGTTTTGGCTACTTTCATAATTTACTCCTCATTATCTGCAGGCAGAGCAACAAAGTTGCGCGGCCGCGACTTAATTTTAGAATGTTTTAAACTGTAAAAATTCTCATCGACGGCAAACACATTTTTTTAGAGCGCGCGATTATTCCTGAAAACAGTTATTTCTTTTCCGGCTCCATGGTTATCGCGGAAACCTTTGGAGGACACTCTCTGGCGCATATGCCGCATCCTTTGCAATGATCGTAATCTATTCCTATAACTTTACCGTCTTTTACAATTATCGCGGAATCCGGACAGTTAATCCAGCAAATAAAACAACTTATGCATTTTTCCGGATTATGAACAGGCCTCTGGCTTCGCCAATCTCCTGTCTTAAAATCCTTTGCGGTTCCTGCTTCAAGAATATCATTTTGAGGCAAATTCTTCCAACCGAGTTTTTTCTCCATTTTATCCACCTTGAAAACATATGAAAAAGATATCCGGCATTAAAACATAAACTTCATATTTTTTATTTGCTCGGGAAAACCGGAGCATACATTATCATTCATCTTTTACTTCTTCGTAAGCCCTTTTGATTGATTTTATGTTGCCATCGATAACTTCCGGTTTGTGAGCGAACTTTTTATTCAGTTTTTTGCGTGTATCTTCCAAAACAGCATCTATTTCAAGAAAATGCGTCACTTTAACCAGAGCTCCCATCATGGGAGTATTGGGTATAAGTTTTCCAAAACATTCCATGGCTATTTTGGAGGCATCTATAACAAAAATCCTGCCTTTGAAATTAAGTTTTTGGCACATTTCCGCAGCGCTTTTTTCAGTATTTATGATAACCGCACCTGTTTCCGGCAACCCTGACACAACATTAACAGTGTTGATAAGCGTAGGATCAAGCACCACGACAAAATCCGGACTGGTTATTCCACAGTGCAATGTTATGGGTTTGTCCGACAAACGATTAAACGATTGCACGGGCGCGCCCATTCGTTCAGGACCGTATTCAGGAAATCCCTGAACATATTTACCTGTTGAAAGCGCTGCTTCCGCGAATAAAAGAGCGGCAGTTTTGGCTCCCTGTCCGCCGCGACCATGCCATCTAACCTCGATAATATCTTTCATAAATACTCCCGTACTAGCATAAATTTTGTTCGGTTCTCGGATTATTTTTTAAAATTCTCATAACGACGCAACGGCAATATGCAGACAAATTTCCAGGTATATTTTTGAAACAAAACTGTTAAACCGGCAACAGAAAGACATATTTTATACGGATTCCCGAAAAACGCTATAATTATATTAAAAAAAATTTATTCTACCTTTATGGCAGAAGCAGGGCAATCAGATGCCGCCTGTTTCGCGCAATCTTCAGAACCTGCCGGAACTTCCTCAACTTTCGCCACAGCCACATTTTCCTGCATTTCAAACACTTCCGAACAAACATCGCAACATAATCCGCATCCCACACAAAGGTCTTTGTCCACTAATGCTTTCATAACAGTCATATCTCCTTTCAGATAATATTAATCAAGGGAATACCCCTCTTAATTTTACAGCATGCGCAACCCTGCTTACCGCAAGAATGTACGCGGCAAGCCGCATATTGCATTTTTCTTTTTCAGATATTTTTACCACATCCTTGAAAGAATTCGTCATTATTCTCTTCAATTCCTTATCTATATCCTCCAACTGCCAGAAATGAGACTGTAAATCCTGTATCCATTCAAAATAGGAAACAGTAACACCGCCGGCATTTGTAAGCACATCCGGCAATACAAAAACGCCTTTTTGATAAAGTATCTCATCGGCTTCCGGAGTGGTAGGACCGTTCGCGCCTTCCGCTATTATCTTTGCTTTTACTTTAGAAGCATTTTCCTTTGTAATCTGGTTTTCAAGGGCGCAGGGAGCAAGAATATCCACGCCAAGAGCAAGTAATTCTTCATTGGCTTTTTTACAGTTGCTTTCGAAATCACCGCCTTTATAACCTGCTATAACTTTTCTGGGGCTGGTTTTAACATATTCAAGCAATTCCGGGATATTTAAACCGTTTTTATTGAAAAGGCCGCCCGAAACATCAGTTACGGCAACCACCTTGCATCCAAGTTCATGAAGAAACCGCGCAGTAGCACTGCCGACATTCCCGAATCCTTGAACCGCCACAGAGCAATTTTTTGGAAGTATTTTTAAATGTTTAAGGGCCTCTTCAACCACAAACATTACACCCCTTCCGGTTGCCGTCAATCTCCCCTGGCTGCCGCCGATTTCTATAGGTTTCCCGGTAACAACGCCAGGAGCGGAATATCCTATGTTCATGCTGTATGTATCCATTATCCAAGACATAATCTGCGGGTTCGTATTCACATCCGGAGCGGGTATGTCTTTTTCAGGGCCTATGATAATGGAAATTTCAGATGTGTAACGCCTGGTCAGACGTTCAATTTCCGCGATAGACATCTTTGAGGGGTCGCAGATAATTCCGCCTTTTGCTCCTCCATAAGGGATACCGACAACTGCACACTTCCACGTCATCCACATAGCAAGAGCTTTAACCTCGTCAAGAGACACATTGGGATGATACCTTATACCTCCCTTTGCCGGACCTCTTTCCAGATTGTGCTGCACACGATATCCTTCAAAGACATGTACCGAACCGTCATCCATTCTTATCGGAATGGAAACAATAAGGGCTCTTTTACAGCTGCGCAACTTAGCATGAATACCTTGGTCAAGACTGATTTTCTCTGCGACTATATCCAACTGATGGCAAGCCATATCCCACGGATTGTATTTAACCATACCGCACCCCCGATATATTTTTAAGCTTTCTTTTAAAGTTTATTATATTTTAACATTTTTGTCAAGTATAATAGGTAATAGAAAATTCGTTCTCTTAAATGTAATATTTTGAATTGTAAAATAGACTATGCCGCGAATTTATTATTATTTCCAAAAATTCTAATTATTTATAAAAATCTCCTCCGTAAATGTCATTTATCACTATCAAAGGCAAATCTTTCACTTCAAGTTTTCTTATTGCTTCGCAGCCGAGATCCTTGCAGGCAATTATTTCGCTTTTTTTTACGCATTTTGAGAGAAGCGCTCCAGCACCGCCTGTAGCTGCAAAATATACGGCGCGATATTTTTTCATAGAATTCTTTGCCTCTTCAGATCTGGGTCCTTTGCCTATAGTCGCCTTAACTCCGTATTTGAGCAACACGGAAAGATAACTATCCATTCTATAAGAAGATGTAGGTCCGCATGAACCAATTACGCTACCCGGTTTCTCCGGAGAGGGACCGGTATAATATATTACAGACCCTTTTAAAAGAGAAACAAACTTCGATAAATCGCAAGGTGCGGCACAATCCGTTTTAGCAATACAATGCATTAAACGTTTGTGCGCGGCATCGCGGGCGGTGAAAATAATACCGCTTAACAGCACCTCGTCGCCTGTTTTCAGATTTTTTAGAAGTTTGTCGGATAAAGGAGTAGTTATTTTTTTCATATCATTATTAATATCTTACTGCGAATTCGCGATTCATTCAACAAAGGTAACCAACATGCGTATATTAAATAACACATGCTTCTACCAATCATTTCATCTCTTGTCTGTACACAATATATGAATAAATAAATGTGCAAACTGCTATCAATATTAAAGGAACAAAAATAAAGAACAATGAATATCTCACAAAAAGCGCGCCAAAAACCGCTACTATTCCGGCAATCTCAAACAATGTGCCGCCTATTTGATGCGTCTTTTCCCACACTCGTTCATTGCTCAATGTCCACGGTGTTCTGATTCCTATGTGCCAATTCCTTCTTGTGTTTTTCATTAAAATCCCCAGATAGAAAAATAAAATTCCCACTCCTGCCGGAACAATTATATTGGGACTTATTTCCACTCCGAGATTCCATAGAATTACCTGTAAGTTTATCGAAAGAATAAATATAAAAATCAGTATGATAAAAAAGTCGTAATATTTTCTAAATTTTTCAATATTTTCCTTCAAGGGATCTATTTCAGGAATAAATGTAAAAAGCACGGCTATTATGGATAGAACAATAGGCATCAAAAACAAGCCCCAGAACTTTGGCATATAACCGTCCACTTCCCCAAAAACATTCCAATGTGAAGCCATTTCTTCAGGCATATGCGGATAAAAGTATGCGCTCACTACAAAAGATAACAAAATAATAACGAATACAATAATCGTAGTTTTTCTCATATCTCTTTTACCTCAAGAACAGGCACCCGCCAATTAATTAAGTATTAACATATTGACAACTATAACGATATTTTCCCGAAAAGCCAATTGGCGCGGTTATATTCACGGAAAACCCGCGACACGCGAAGTTCAAATTTCCCTTGCGCACATCATGACTAAACTTATAAACACGGCACATCCATGAATCATTTTATAGAATAATGCTCCCGCGTCTTAAAGCATGACACTGAAGATTTACCGCAACAGGCAAGGACGTGATATGACACGGAGCAGTTTCTATCAAAACAGAAAGCGCTGTGGTTTTTCCACCAAGAGCCATAGGGCCCAATCCGGTTTTATTTATCTCGTCCAACAGTTCGCTTTCAAGTTCGGAGTATCTTTTATTTTTATTAAATGACAAAAGATTCCTGAAAAGCGCTTTTTTGGCAATCAATCCGACGGTATCAAAAGTCCCCCCTATCCCTATACCAATGACCAGAGGAGGACAGGCGTTGGCTCCTGCTTGTTTTACAGTATCCACCACAAATTTTTTTATTTCCGAGATATCCGCAGCAGGCGAAAAATTTTTTATAACAGACACATTTTCAGATCCGCCGCCTTTTGCCAAAACGGAAATTTTTATTTTATCGCCGGATGTTATTTCAGTATGTATTACGCACGGAGTGTTGTCATTTGTGTTTTTTCTTTCAAGAGGATCGGATACTATTGATTTTCTTAAATATCCCCCGGTATATGCCAATTTCACGCCTTTATTTACAGCATCTTTTAAACTGCCGCCTTTAATACAGACGCCCTGCCCGATTTCCAAAAACACAAAAGACACTCCGGTATCCTGGCATATAGGAATATTTTCTAAATTGCTTATTCGCGCGTTTTCAAGAATCTGTTTTAATATTTTTTTGGGAATGGATAACGATTCGGCTGCATACGCGAATTTCAGTTTTTTTGTAACATCCGCTGGAAGCATAAAATTAACTTTTAGGAAAAGTTTTTTTACCGCTTGCGTAATTGTTTTCGCGTTTATTGTTTTCACAGTTTTATATTATACAAAAATAAATGAAAAAATAAAGATGCGGTTTCGCAAAACAGGCGCGAACATCCTAATTTAGATTTTTTTTGAAACAATAAAAATGCCTTGTTTTATTGTTTCTCTCATCTTGCAAACAATCGCCAGAATCAATCCGGCTCATGCAATCATTATTTTTCAGATTATAACAAATAATAAACTGTCACTGAATGCGTAATCCTCATAAAAATGCCACAATAATTTATTTTTTTATTGATTTTTTTATTGATTTTTATTACAATTTATAAAAGTAATATCATATTTTAAGGAGGCGTTATGGTAGAAATCTCTGAATTCAAGGGAAACAAGGTCATTATTTTAAAAAGGGATGAGAATGATAAATATCCTTTTTCTTTCGGGCTTTCAAAAGCAAAACTTATTCTGGAACATCTCGATGAGATAAAGAAATTCGTGGAATCCAATAGTTGACACGAAAATTTCGGTGATATATGTGCGTTTCAGATATGTAATTATGAAAATGATACGAATGACAGCATATGCCTTTCTGCCTGTTATTTTAATACTGTCCGGATGCGTTGCTTCAAACAACGGGCAGCATCCGGTTAAACCGGAGCAATCCAATAGTATGATTATTTTAGAAACTTCGCTTGGAACTATTAAACTTGAAATTTTCGACGCAACAATGCCGACAACCGCAGGAAATTTTAAAAAACTTGTCCAAAGTAAATTCTACGACGGAATCATCTTCCATAGAGTAATTCCGAATTTTATGATACAAGGCGGAGATCCCACCGGAACAGGACGAGGTGGACCAGGATACACTATAAAAGATGAATTTTCCGCAGACAACAAAAATGACCGCGGAACAATCTCTATGGCAAACGCAGGACCAAACACAGGCGGGAGTCAATTTTTCATCAATGTGGTAAACAATAATTATCTAGATTCAAAACATCCCGTATTCGGCAGAGTAATCGAGGGAATGGATGTCGTAGATGCAATAAGCAATGTCCGGACCTCGGGAGCCAATAAGCCGTTAACAGACGTTGTTATTTTAAAAGCATATTTTTCAGAAAGCAGGTAATAAAAACATACCAACTTGTAAAATGAAAAAAAAGCTCGGCATTTCTGTTTTATTATTGTCGTTATTTACATATCTTTACCGCCAAAATCTTTCAGCCGATATCTTAACCGGGCACAAAAACTCTGTCACATGCGTTGCCTATTCTCCTGACGACAAATATATCGCGTCGGCAAGCGAAGACAAAACAATAAGAATCTGGGATCAGAAAGACGGCAAACTGATCGGTCTTTTATCAGGCCATACCGAACCCGTGTGGACTTTATCTTATTCTCCGGACGGCAAATATATCGCTTCCGGCGGCGACGATACCACGGTAAGAATATGGCGGACAAGCGATTGGAGATGCATAAAGGTTCTGCCCGGACATTCAAAATATGTGTTGTCAGTTGATTACTCGCCCAACAGCGAATATCTCGCTTCCGGAAGTATAGACAGAAGCGTAATAATCTGGCTGACCAGCAGGGGTCTTCCCATAAGAAATATTTCCCAGCATCAGGATCCTGTCGTTGCTATATCATTTTCTCCGACCGGAAAAACAGTGGCTGCGGCAACGGGCCAAATAATAAAAATTTGGCAGATAGATACCGGTGAATGCATAAAAACGCTTTCAGGACATACAGATCAGATAAAATATTTAACCTACGACCCAGCAGGAAAACGCCTTGCGTCCTGCGCGGCATCATCCATAAAAATCTGGAAAACAGACACCGGTGATTGCCTGGACACTATGACTGATCATACGGATGAAATAAAATCCCTGTCGTATTCCGGGAACGGAAACTTTCTTTTTTCCTGCGGAGAGGATAAAACCGTAAAATTATGGGATACGAGTTCCGGTAATTGCATAAAAACATTCGATATGTCTGCGGAACCCAATTCCGTAGCATGTTCAAAAGACGGCAAAAAATTTGCGGCGGCGTTGGCAAACGGACAAATAACGACATTTAAAATAGATCCGGAGGATTTGGCATATCAGTTTAAAAATAAGAAAGACGACACTTTTGCGACCGCCGCAACAACAATAAAATCCGTTTCCGCTGCTGCAACAACAAAAAAAACATATACGCGGACAACTTCCACAACTACGAGAAAAACAGAAATCTCAAAAGCGGCACAGCCCAAAAAACCGGTATCCCCCGCGCCGCAACCGGCTGCTGAAGCTTATGTCGCTTCCGGGCCGGCAGCAGAACCCGCGCAAGTACCTGAAAAAATAATTCCGATACCTGTTGAACAATTCACTGAAGAAACGGCGGAACAAAAAAGCACTGAAACAATTAAACTGCTTGGCATCTATTCCGTCACCATAAATAAAAAATTGGCTCCTCTCGCAGTAGTATTAAATCTTGGAATTGTTCTTCTGCTGTTCGTCGCCGGAATTATATCGGTAATATTGATTATGAGAACTAAATGGTTGACACTGCCGAACCAAATAAAAAAACATATAGCGAGCGGGGAACTTGACAGAGCGTCGGAATTATTTATCAGTTATAAAAACGGATTTTTATTTTTTGAAAAACCGGATATTAAAAAATTGCCTCCTGAAGTGCTTTTCAAACTTTATTCGTATCAAGATATGCTTTACGAATTGTTAAAAATGGATTTTTCGGAAGATTACAGAGTAAGTTTTACCAAACAATTAATAGCGGAAAAGAATTATATCAAGGCATACGAACTCGCGGGCAAATTCCCTTCGCAAAAACTTTCCGCGGAGGAAACCATAGCCATATATCAGGCAATAGATAAACTTGAAGATTTAAAACCTGAAAATGTGCCGATGAAATATTTCTTTGAATATATCAATACCCTTATTAAACAGGGGAATCGCAACGAGGCGTATAAAATTATAAATAAATACAAGGACTTTATTTTTGACGGTATGACTTTCGGGCAGGAAACAAAATTATTGCTCAAAGGTCATACAAAAAGCGTACCCGCGATTGTTTTTTCCCCTGACGGACAAACCCTTGCTTCAGCCGGATTTGACAAAACGATAAAAATTTGGCGTATAAACGACGGCAAATGCGTAAAAACCATACCGGACAATTCAGATTGGGTATACTGCCTGTCTTTTTCCAAAGACGGTAATTATTTACTGGCAGGACTTGGAGACGGAAAAATAAGAATCTGGACAACATCCAATTATTCATGTTACAAAACAATTGAAGCCCACAAGGATTCTATTATGTCCGCGGCATTTTTGGACGATAGCCGCACATTTGTTTCAGGCGGAGCCGATAATATTATAAAATTTTGGGATATTGACGATGACGACTGCCGCAGAAGATTAAAAGGCCATGCCGGATGGGTGAAAACCGTGGCTATCTCCGGAGACGACAAATTTCTCGTATCAGGCAGCGCGGATACCACAATAAAGGTATGGAATATGCTCAGCAATGAAAGTATAATGTCTCTTGAAGGCCATGTCTGGGGCGGAATAAATTCCGTAACATTTTCACCGGATAATAAATTTCTTGTATCCGCGGGAGACGATAAAACTATCAGAATATGGCACGGAACGGATTTCAAGCCGCTGCAAACACTCAATGACCATACAGCGGAAGTTATGTCTGTTTCTTTTTCCAATGACAGCAAATATATGATTTCCTGCAGCGCAGATAAAACCATACGTATCTGGCAGACCCCGGAATTCGAATGCATAAAAACAATTTTGGCCCATAATAATTCGGTTTTGTGCGCGGGCTTTTCTTCCGACGGACAACATATTGCGGCAGGAGGTATTGATCCTGTTATAAAAGTATGGGAATTGAAAACTATATTGTCTATCGACGAAGAGACATTGGCTGCGGCTGTTGAAATATACGATAAAACGGAAAGATTATTGGAATTGTCCCGCATACCTGCGGAAAAGAAACTTAATCCTGCGGTTTACAGTATTATAGCGAATATGTTTTATAAGAAAGAAAAATATGAATATGCGCAAAACGTACTAAACGAAAAAAATAAAAAATATCCGGATCTAATGACAACAACGGATTATAATCTTGTTGCAATGTTGACGAAAAAATTGGAAAGGAACAAAAATTCCGGCACAAATGCCGATGAAAATTCTATTCAACAAGACAGCCGACAGACCGGCGACGCAGATTCAGCGCAAGCAACATCTCCAAGCTCGGATTACGAAGAAAAATTTATACAATCCCTGCGCGATTTGGGAAAAACCGAAACAGACAATTAAAATACGCTTATACACATCTCCTGTTTTGTTCCCCTTCAACGTCAACGATAGAACTTAGAATAACCTGTATGTGCGCGGCGGAGCTTAAAACAACCCGGGAATCTCAAACACGCGCGAAACAATAATCTCAAATTCCATTTTTTAATATTTTGCCGATTCCATTCGTATCCAACCCGAAATATTTAAACAAATCAGATTTTTCGCGCGATGAGAAAGTAAATCCTTTAACTCCCTTTCGTACTATCTTTATAGGCAAACCGCTTCTGCATACTATCTTGGAAATTTCGTCGGAAAGCCCGCCAGCGACAATTCCCTCTTCCAGAATGATAAGTTTTTTATATTTCGCGAATTGAAGGAGAGTATGTTTTTCGTCAAGAAAATTCTGAGAAGAAAATGCTATTACTCCGGCTTGAGATTTAGCTTGTTTAGAAACCGCTTGTAAACAAAACGAAGTAATATGCGGGCCTGAAGAAACCAAGCAGACATCCTTTCCTCTTATTATTTCCGTGCCGCGTGATATGCTGAATTTGTAATTTTTGCCTAGATAGACAGGATAATCCGTGCCTTTTCGTCTTAATTTAATATATACAGGGAAAGATTTTTTGCGGATACTGGCGGTTTCATTCAAATAATAATCAAGTATGCCTTCAAGTTCCTCTTTACAAAAAGGATCATACACGCGCATACCAGGTATGGCGCGCATCATTGATATATCTCCGGTCATCTGGTGACTTTTACCGTCGGTAGTATAACACAAACCGGAATAATGCCCCGCATAGATTATAAATGTTTCTTCCGTGGCATTAATATATATCTGTTCATAAGCCCTCCGTAAAAAACTCGCGTATGTGTTTACTACAGGCACATAGCCTTTCAAGGCAATCCCTCCTGCAATAGATACCATATCCTGTTCAGATATTCCGCATTCCACAAACCTGTCCGGATATTTCAAGGCAAAATCCGTAAGTTTCATTGACTTTTCCAGATCAGCGTCAAGAATAATTATCTTTTTATTGTTGCGGGCAAGAGAAAACAATTTCTTTGAAAACAAATCTCTTGTAGATTCCTGCTCGTCAGTAGAAATAAGAATACTCTCGCGTCCCTTACCGGATTCGGCAACAAATTCATCAAATGCTTTTTTTATAGAATCGTCATCTATCTTCTTCACAAGCTCACGAAGTATTAAAATATATTCTTCCTTAGACGGCACGCGGGAATGCCACACTCCATTCCGCCGGGATACGCTTCCCCGCATAGAAGTAATTTCGGAACCATACCCTTTTATCGTATTCGCCACTATCACTCTGTTCGCGGAGGGAACTTTTCGTGAAAATGCACGCGATATATTGCTGATATCATGACCGTCGATATCTGCCATTTCAAATCCGAATGAACGGAAAAGAGATTGAAGTTCAGGCAGCTTTTTTATGTCTTCAGTATTACTGTCTGTTTGTAAACGGTTTCTGTCAATTATAGGAATCACCTCGGTTAATCCCAACTGCCTTATACTCATCAATGCTTCATAATTTTGCCCTTCCTGAAGTTCTCCGTCGCCAAGAACAACATAGACGCGTTGCTTTTTACCTGCCTGTCTGGAAACCAGCGCGATACCGCACGCTTTTGAAAGGGACTGCCCGAGAGAACCTGTATTTGATATTATTCCCGGAGTTTTTTTGTCTGTATGCGCCTGAAGGCCTGTTCTGGTTTTATATGTTTTCAAGTCCTCAAAATCTATCACTCCAAGCCCAGCAAGGCAAGCGTACTGCATGGGAGCCGCGTGCCCTTTGCTTAAAATAAGAACATCACCGGATATTTCTCCGATATTATTAATTATAAAATTCATTTCGTTAAAATACAGATATGTCAATATCTCCGCACATGAGAAAGTTGCTCCTATCCAGCCGTGTTTCGCGGACATTATACAAGCCAAGGCATTTATTCTATTGATATAAGAAATCTTTTTTAACACAATTAAATTATTAATATTCCTTTTTTTGCCGATTACTTGATCCAATAGTTTTCCATTAACAATAAATAGATTTTTCATAGATTTTATATTACAAAAAATTCTGTGCTAAATCAAGACAGTGGCATTAATCACCGCAGATTATTATTTATTGTTGATTTTTTAAAATAATTTTTTATAATTATAATTATGGGTGCTGGAAAAATAGTAAATATTTTTTTATTGTTCCTGACATTTATTCTTGTTGTGGGATGCGCCACAGTTCAATACACGAAAAGAAAAACCATTCTGCTCATCACGCAGGAACAGGAAACCTCTCTCGGCAACGAAGCGTTTAAACAGGTTACATCCGAATCAAAGCTTAGTTCAGATATTAATCAAACGGCAATAATAAAAAAAGTCGGTTCTAAAATATCCGCTGTAGCAGACAAACCTGATTTCCAATGGGATTTTATACTGATAGAAGATACAGGCACTGTAAACGCGTTTTGTCTTCCTGGCGGAAAAGTCGCTTTTTACACAGGTATTCTTCCTTTATGTCAAGATGAAAACGGAATTGCAGTAGTTATGGGACACGAAATAGCGCATGCCATCGCGAGGCACGGAGCGGAAAGAATGTCTCAGGGAATGGTTACAGATATGGTGGGAAATTTACTCACTGAAGCAGTGGCAGCCAAAACTCCCGAAGCGCAAAAGGCCATACTTAACGGCTACGGTATGGCAACATCAATCGGCATTCTTCTGCCGTTCAGCAGAAAACATGAATATGAAGCGGACTACATAGGCACAATACTTATGGCAAAAGCAGGTTATGATCCGCGAACCGCGGTAGAATTTTGGAAAAGAATGCTGCAACATTCTCAAGGCTCAAGTATGCCGGAATTTTTATCAACACATCCCAATGACCTAAAAAGAATAGCGGAACTTGAAAGAAGAATGCCTGAAATATTAAAACACTACGCTAATTAATTGCCTCAAAAAAACATATAACATTATAAACAAGTTGTTGATTATAGCATTGTGAGATTTATGAAAATAATTAAGCGAATTTTATGTTCGACAATTCTTTTTGCCTGCACTAATTGTACCCTGCAGCATCTAAACGGTTTCCCTGTAATATTGGAAGACGATACCATTATTGAAAGCGGAAAAGCTGAAACAAACGGACTTTTTTATTTTACGTCTTATGCGGATGATGAAGCCGGCGGTTTTTGGGAAGTATTCGCGGACATAAGATACGGTATAAAAACAGACAAATTAAATCTCTGCGTTTTCATCCCTCTAACACACACATGGAAAGAAGACAATGGCTCTGAAACTACCGAAACCGGCATAGGGGACATTTCCCTGTTTTTGAAAACAAAACTATACGATAATTTGTATCTGATGCCGGGATTGATGCTTCCCACAGGCAACGAAAATAAAGAACTCGGAGAAGGGAAAATAGCATTCTCGGCAACCGCTGTATATAAATTAAAACTTCGAAGAGCGGACATTTTTCTCAACTGTTCAGTATTATTTTTAAACCAACCCGACGCATCGTATGGAATAGCATACAATCTTCCGGTGTCGGACAGAACGGATATAGTCGTAGAAACATACGGCGAATCCGGAGGAAGCGGCACAATGCTGTCAGCGGCGCCGGGACTCACATACGCGCTTAAACAAGACAAACTATATATTGCTGCATCAACGCAAATTCCATTTTTTTATTCCGACAACTTTACCGACGACAAGTTCCCGTATATGCCATACATAGGAATAACCTATGAACATTGAGAAGGTGGATTTTTGATATGAAAATTAAAACTAAAATTTTTCTTATTTTCTTTACTCTTACTTTCACTTTATGCAGCATTATATCCTATATCTTCTACAGAAACGCATACTCGGAAAAATTCAATGACCTTCGCTCCAATATCACCTCAATAGCCAATTCCGCGACACTGCTCATCGACGAAGCGAAACATTCCAAACTGAATTCCGAAGCCGATATGGTATCCGCGGAATATCTTGATCTGCGAACAAAATTAAAAAACTTCCGGGATTGTTATCCGCAAATAAGACATATGTACACTATGGTAAAAACTCCGACAAACAATATCTGGAAATTTATAATAGACACTGACGACCCGAAAGACGAAGATAACGACGGCATAATATCTGAAAGCGAGAATATAACCCCCATAGGAGAAGAATACAATGTCGCTCCGTACAAGGAGATGAAACTTGCTTTTGAAGGACCAATCGCGGACAAAGAACTCACTCCGGACAAATGGGGTATATGGCTTTCCGCATACGCACCAATATATAGCAAAAACGGCATACCCACAGCAATAGTGGGTGTCGATGTATCAGCAAAAACAATTAACGAGGAAAAACATAAATTGCGTAAACGGATATTGATGATTTTTGGAATATCAATATTTTTATCCTTTCTTATTTCGCTTTATCTGTCCAATTCTGTAACAAAACCCCTCTTGCGGGTAATAAAAACCACGAAATTAATCTCAGAAGGGAAATACGACACTTTTATTCAGGAAACAAGAAAAGACGAAATCGGAGATCTTATATTCGCAATTAACGAAATGTCAAAATATATCAAAAAAACCATAGATAAACTTACCACACTGCACAGAACAGGAGAGATACTGGCTCTTACCATAGACCTTATGGAATCCTTGCGGCTGTCCATGAATCTGTCAATGGAAATACTCGGCGCCTCAAAAGGTTTAATACTCCTTTATCACAAAAGCACCGGCAATATCTCGCTTGGAACAACCAGCGGATTGGAATCTGTAAAAGTTTTAAACAACGAACTCTTTGTAGAATTTGAACGACTCAATCTCAAACCAAACACCGATTTTATATCTTTTATAAGTTCCAAGCCAGAGATATATTCTTTTGAAGACGCTGAAACTATTCCGCAATTGTCTCAGGCAAAAGAATGGATGCGCAAAACTCATACAACGGCGTTTATGCCATTTGTAATAAAACAAGAACTAAGAGGTTTTATATTGCTGAACATACAGATTAACGACAAGGCATTCCTCAAAACAATAGTCAATCAAATAGGTATGTCTATAGAAAACGCTCGGCTTTATCACGAGGCTGTCGTGGACGGACTTACAGGGCTTTACGTACACAGATATTTTGAAATTCAACTCAGCACTGAAATAAAAAGAGCGCAAAGGTTCGGCAAAAATCTATCTGTATTGATGATAGATATAGACCATTTCAAGAAATTCAACGATATACACGGCCATCAAGCAGGGGATTTTGTGCTTAAAGAAGTATCCTCAGTTATCCAGGATACCGCAAGAACAGTAGATATAGTTTCCCGTTACGGAGGCGAGGAAATTTCTCTTATCCTGCCTGAAACTGATATATACGGCGCTAAAGTAATAGCGGAAAAAATACGAAAGACAATCGAAGAGCGGGAGTTTATCTATCAAAATGACAATTTGCGGGTTACTGTAAGCATAGGAGCAGCATCATTCGACAAAACGCTTCCGATATCTCCGGAAAAACTAATTTCAATGGCGGATCAAGCTCTATACATTGCAAAACAAGCAGGCAGAAACAGAGTAGAAACTTACGGAAAAACAAACGTTTAAGAAAGGCATTAAATGAAAAAATTTCTAACTGAACTATCCGGGATATCGGGAAAGATACTTATTAAACATTTCAGAAGCAAACTCAACATAAGATTTAAAGGGAAAACAGACCCTGTAACTGAAGCAGACAGAAATTCCGAAAACGCATTAAAGAAAATAATATCCCGAAAATTCCCAAACGACCTGTTTATCTGCGAGGAAAGCTGCCCTTCTCCTTCTCGTATAGATAATGACAAAAGATACTGGATCATAGACCCTCTTGACGGAACTGTAAATTATACGCACGGATTCGGCACATTTTGCGTGTCTATAGCGGTTATGCTGCACGGCGAAATAACGCACGGCATAGTATATAATCCATACAGCAAAGAAATGTTTTACGCGGAAAAAGGCAAAGGCGCCTACAAAAACGGTAAAAAGATTTCCGTTTCAAAAACCCGCACCATAAGAAAATCTCTTCTCGTTACAGGATTCCCCTATTATACACACAAAAATCCAAAAAATGTTTTTCAGTTATTCAATACATTCGCCGTAACGGCGCAGGGTGTCAGGCGGCTCGGTTCGGCGGCTCTTGATTTGTGTTATGTGGCTGACGGCAATTTCGAGGGATTTTGGGAAGAAAATTTAGGGCCATGGGATGTAGCGGCAGGATCTCTTATAGTTAAAGAGGCAGGCGGAAATGTAAGCGATTTTAATAACGGAAATAATTACATATTCGGCAAACACATCATAGCGTCCAATCCTTATCTTCATAAACAGATGTTCAATATCATCAATAAAAAAATATCCCTGTAAAAAAAATATTCCGCGTTTAACAATCATAATTTCCCAAACAATCTTTTCAAGCAAGCATTTTATAGCGATAGCATTACAATCTTATTGCAATTTATACTTTTTTTGTTTATCATATATCATAAGGAGAACAATTATGTCTCAATTTATTAATCCGGATAAAGAAAAATTACTAACTGAAAAAATGCTAAAATTTGGAATCAAAGAAACAGATATAACGGAAAAATTCGTCCGGTCCGGCGGGCACGGCGGACAACATCTTAACAAAACATCCACCTGCGTGTATCTAAAACATACGCCCACTGGCATAGAGGTAAAATGCGAAATATCAAGGAACCAGTCAGTAAACAGATTCCTGGCAAGAAGAATACTCGTAAACAAAATAGAGGAAAGCGCACTCGAAATAAAAAGCGCGGAACGGCAAAGAATAGAAAAGATAAAACGGCAGAAAAGGAAACGTTCAAAAAGGGCAAAAGAAAAAATTCTACGCTTAAAAAAAATTATTTCCGAGAAAAAGCAACTCCGTGAAAAAATAATATTTTAGTTTTTTTGTTATAAAAATATTTAGCAACTGCTAAAAATCCCCACCCTTTAGATATGAAATTTTAAAGAGTCTGAAAGGTTTTTAGACGAAGTAGAATTTTTTTGGCGAGAATCCGGACTGCGAATTTTAACGTTCCACTTCGCCACAGTTTTGGACGCCAACGGAATTTGTGCCAGTTGAAAACTGGTGCGGCGCTTATTTTAATCTCTCAATCTCTTTTTTTATTTCCTCAATTACTTCAGGATTGTGGATTATCTTATTTTTACCTTCAGTTATTGAAATAATATAAAATACCTTTCCACCATATTTTGCGGTAAATTTTTCATGCGTTTTTTTCTGCTGTTCTCTCTCGTTGATTATTTGCGTAATATATTCAAAGCCAGCAGGTTTTATTTGAAGACCGATATATTTTTCGTGAATTTTAATAAAATAATCAACATTATATCCTCTATCCCATTCATCAGGGGCAGGTTCAATTTTAACTCCAAGAATTTTTTCAAGCTGTCCGTAAATTGTTTGAATTTCCGACTGATAACCGTCAAAGGTTCTGTTTATTACCAAATTGTATATGAAATTCATACAATCTTCTTCGGTAACATCTTCTATTTCAGCTTTACAAATATCAGTAACCTTAATAAATAAAATTTTTCCGAGTTGCTCGAGATGTTGTTTAGAATATGCTTTATCTAAATAAAATTTTTCCCAATCGTTTAGTGTCTTTGGGGCACATTTTCTAATTAACTCTGCAACGGGACCAACTTTACTTTTTCGGGTTAGCCCCCATCGCATATTCGCTTGATTTAATATCCATTCTTTTGCCATATTATTTTGTTAGATTCAGAAATTTTGTTTTGTATTTATAATTAGAATTATTATCAACATCCACAAGTTGATTTTTTATCAACTGAGCATTTATAAATGTTTTATTTTTTAAGTACAGATAGCAAAGCAGATTGTTTTCTTGATCATATTTTAGTGAATCAAACTTAATAAAAACTCTTTGATTTTTCAATTTTTTTTGTAGAAATTCCATTGCTTTACTAAACGTTTCTTTTCTTATCCTGACACCAATTAGTTTAATCATTAAATCATTATTTAGTAAAATTTTTTCCGGGGTTATAACTTGTTTTACAGAATATAAATCGATTCTTCCGCTATCCGTAGAGTCGATTTTCGAGCCAAATTTTAATTTTTTAGGGTCAATCTTTCTGCTAAATTTTATTGAATCCTTAAAAATATACGGCAGTTTTAGGATTTCATTTTTAAAATCTGTGATTTCATTTTTCTGTTCTACAATTTCAAAATTTACATCTTTAAGCAAACCTTCCTTATCTACTCCAATTTTTTCTTTTATTATCGGCAAAAACTTCTTATTTATTTCAAAGCCAACAGAATTGCGGTCTAAATTTTTTGCCGCAAGAATGGTTGTGCCGCTCCCCAAAAATGGGTCTAAAATCGTATCACCCACAAAGCTAAACATTTTTATAAGCCGTTTTGGCAATTCTTCCGGAAACATTGCCAAATGCTTATCTTGCCTTGCGCCATTAAAATTCCAATGACCATTAAAATACTGATTCCATTCTTCTTTTGACATTTTTGATTCTTCTTTTATTTCTTTTGATACAAAAGGAGAAACACCCAATTTCTTAAAAATCAATATAAATTCATAATCCAACTTAATAATTCCATTCCTAGGATAAGGAAAACTCCCCATTATAGTAGCACCGCCAGTAGTATTCATTGTCGTTGCTTTCTGCCAAATAATTGCCCCCATATAATCAAATCCTATAGCTTCGCAAAATTTTATTATTTCCGTTCTGATGGGAATAATTTTGTAGCGACCATAATAAACAGAGCGGGCAAATTGATCGCCTATGTTTACACAGAGACGGCAACCATCATTTAACACCCTAAAACATTCTTTCCAAACTAAATTTAGATTATTAATATAATTTTCATAACTATCATTGAAGCCAATCTGATCTGATGAGCCATAATCTTTTAATTGCCAATATGGCGGTGAAGTAATCACAAGATGAACGGAATTATTTTTTAATTCCGCCATATTTCTGGAATCGCCCATTATAACCTTGTGATTAGTTTTCATGTTTTCTATTTTATTAAATCCTCAATTGAAACGCCAAACGCTTTGGCTAATTTTGCCATAATAAACACAGACGGCTTTTTTATTACATTGCTTTCAATTTTTGTCAAGGTAGTGTATTTAACGCCGGATTTCTTGGCAAAATCTTCCTGTGATAAACCTTGCTTTGTTCGTTATTTCTTTACATTTTCTCCAATGTTGATTTCCGTCGTCATATTTTCAATTAATATAAGTGATATGGTGTTCTTTCAATATAATGATAACAAATAAAATGAAAACAGTCTAATTAAAAATGAGGGAATCCCGCTTTTAGTGTTTTGTTTCGTAAAACAAAGACAAAAAATCAATCCGCTGACTGGCGGATTGGCTGACGAGCCAAATTTCGCTTTTTCCAACTGGCGGAGAGGGC
>MWCF01000100.1 GCA_002069855.1 Elusimicrobia bacterium ADurb.Bin231
CCTTGTAAATTAATATTATTATCTGTAATAAGTAAAATCGGTTTTTGTGCTAAATATGCAAAAGATACCTCTGAATGTAGCCATTGAAGAGTAGTATAAAGACCTGTAAAAGCGCTTTGGTCTCTTACGGTAGCAATTGCTATAAGGCAATCAGATTTAATAATATCTTCAATTATTTTATCCGTTGGATTTCTATGTTGCTCGGCGAAAGAATTTATTCCAACCGTAATTGTTTCAAAACCCCAATCTTGCACCATTTTAACTATTGGTTCAACAATTGGTTTATCAACTGGGGCAATACTTCTGCTTACGAAAGCCCTATAGCAAGGCGTGGGAAAGATCTGGAGTGTTATTGGGCCCCTACGCATAAGAATACCCAAATCATCAAATTTATCAATTTCTGAATTTTGTTTAAACGTTAATCGGGAAGTTTTAACATGTAATTCAACGTCAATTTTGCCCTTAACATTGGCAGGTATAGGAATTGACAGAAGAGTTAGCATTTGTCTTGTATCAGGAGGAACAAGATTCTTTATATCATATTTGTAATTAAAATTACTGGGGGATTCTAAAGAAATTTCATCTATAAAAAGATAATACTCTTTATCGGGATTAGTAATTTCAAGATTTAAAAGTACCTTATCGTCTGGACAAATTACACTTTTATTAAGAGTATACGATATATTCCAAGCCATTTTATTCCTGTCGATTTTTTTTCAGAAATTTTTTCTTTGAGATATTACGGGGACGGTTCTTACGGGGACGGTTCTGGTTTCCCCTGTTTTTCCAGTCTTTCGTTTATTATCTTCCCTTTTTCAACGACTTAGGCAATTCCTTCAATTTGTTAATGCCATTGTATTCGCCAAAACAATTTTGTCAAGAAAAAAAGTTATTTTTATTTTCTCTTCTTATACCTTCCCCTTTTGACTGAACCGGCTTTTTCGTCAATATCTATGTCGAACATTTTAGGCGCATCCGGAACATGCTATATACCCGTATCTCTTGAAAGATGTTGATATAGAGAGAGTAAATCAGGTGTGGAGCATAGACATAACATATATCCGACTGGCGCAGGGCTTTGCGTATCTTACAGCGATCATGGACTGGTACAGCCTGTATGTTTTGGGCTGGCTGCTGTCGAACACGCTCAACTGTGGTTTTTGCGTCGAGGCGTTGGAAGAAGCATTAAACAGATACGGCAGACCTGAAATATTCAACAGCGACCAGGGCATCCAGTTCACAAGCAAAGAGTTTATAAGCGTACTTGCCGGCAAAGGCATAGCAATCAGCATGGACGGACGGGGCCGTGCGTTCAACAACATATTCGTAGAGCGGCTTTGGCGTTCCGTCAAATATGAAAATGTATATATCAACGGTTATCGGACAATACCGGAAGCGCGCATCGGGTTGGGCAAATATTTCGAGTTATACAATATGAGACGGTTCCATCAGTCGCTGAATTACAAGACGCCTGAACAGGTGTATGAAGCCGGATTGGGCAACAAAACGTTGACCTCTGACTGCTTATTTCGGAACGCTGGGAAACCGGTGTATGTGAATTCGGAAGCAGTACAAAATACAGGGCGAGTTAATTAAAAAAAAGTTTCACCTTAATAAATCTAAGTATTGGTTTTGACAAACCCGACTACTTTACTTTTCCCTCGCCTGCTTGTAAATAGGTTATATGCTGTTTGTCGAATCAATGCGAATTTTCTTGTTAAGATAAAAATTTCGGGTTGACTTTTATGCGCAGAAAATGTAAAATCTTAATTATTAATACGATATTTATTCGGAGGATTATAAGTTTAATGAAATTTTATATAAAAAATTTAATATTGTTAATAGGTTTATTAGTTATGGGTTTTTCTTTTCCTGCGTTTGTCATGGCAGGCCATCCAGCATCTGTGGAAATAATAGATATTCCGAGCGCGGAGATAGTCGATTATGCGAATTTTGATCTTGGATTCAGGTTATACGGCGCCGGCGGAGTGCTCGCGAAAATGGTTTTTGGAGTATTCAAACCGATAAACATAGGTATGAGTTGGGATATAGATCATGCTATAGGCCCCGGTTCCGCGAAGGTAGATACTCGGTCCCCTGCGATTTATTTTAAGGCAAAGGTTTTTGCCGGAGGAATGAGTTTGCCTGCTATTGCTCTCGGATATGACGGGCAGGGATACGGCGAATATGGAGTTTTAGGTACAGACAGTGAAAAATACAGTCACAGGGAAAAAGGTATATTTGTTTCCTGCACCAGAGAATATTTTATTCCGAATCTGTTTTTGACATTCGGAGGTAATATATATGATTTTAATTCCGAAAGCGTTTTCGGTTTTGTCGGCGGCACATACGAATTGGAAGATAAACTGATTTTTATGGCTGAATACGACAATATCCATTCCGCTCCGGAAAACCGCATTAATCTTGGCGCAGGATTATTCGTTGCAGAAAACATTGTCATAAAAGCCGTAGGAAGAAACCTTTTTAGAGGTCCTGCCTCCGAAAGAGTTGCCATGATTAATTATAAAGGGAAGTTTTGATGAACACTCTTGATTTTGAAAAACCCATACTTGAACTTGAACGCAAAATAGAAGAATTGAAGAAGGCATCCCCTCAGTATAAGGGCGGGTTTTTCACAGATATAAAAAAATTAGAAAACAAATGTGAAAGTTTAAAAAGAGAAATTTTCGCCAATCTGAATCCATGGCAAAAAGTAACTTTGGCGCGTCATCCCAGAAGGCCAAATACCCTTGATTTTATCAGATTGACGATGACGGATTTTGTGGAATTGCATGGTGATAGATATTTTTCCGACGATAAAGCAATAATAGCCGGCTTCGCGAGATTCAACGGCAGCGCTGTGGCTGTAGTGGGCCATCAAAAAGGGTCTGATACCGAAGAAAATGTTTCCAGAAATTTCGGTATGCCTAATCCCGAGGGCTACAGGAAAGCGCTTCGTGTTTTTAAACTTGCCGAGAAATTCGGCAGACCTGTAATAACTTTTGTCAATACTCCAGGAGCGTATCCGGGTATAGGCGCTGAAGAACGCGGGCAGGCGGAAGCAATAGCAAAAAATCTTATGGAGATGTCTTCTTTGCGGGTGCCTATAATCACTTGCGTCATAGGCGAAGGAGGCAGCGGCGGCGCTCTTGCCATTTCCGTAGGTGATAAGTTGCTTATGCTTGAAAATGCCGTTTATTCGGTTATTTCTCCGGAGGGCTGTCTGGCAATACTTTTTAAAGATGCCAACACCTCAATTCCCGAGATTGCGGCTTCGTTGAAACTTACGGCGCAGGATTTAAAAAAATTCGGAATTTGCGACGAGATTATTAAAGAACCTCTCGGCGGGGCGCATAGAAATATAGAAGTCACCGCTCAACTTGTGGCTGCCGCCCTTAAAAGGCATATCGACAAAATAAAAAAAATACCGATTAAAAAATTATTGGCGCTAAGATATAAAAAATACAGACAAATGGGCGCGTTTTCATCTGCAAAAAATAAAATTTAGGAGGATGTTATGGGAAAGTATGACGATATTGATTTGTTGGTTTGGGATGCTGTTTTCGGAGATGATGAAACAAAGCAATACTGCAGGTATCTTATAAGAAAAAAGGCGCAGGAAAAAGGCATAGGCCCTGCTTCGGTTTACGAGCTGTACAAAGCTATAGGTCAGGGAAAGATTGCGGGATTTACAGTTCCTGCCATGAATATGAGAGGAATGACTTATGACTTGGCGCGCGCCGCGTTTCGCGCAGCAAAGAAGACCAAAGCAGCTGCGATTATTTTTGAGATAGCGAGAAGCGAAATGGGTTATACGGATCAGCAGCCTTCGGAATTCGTGGCGTCTGTGCTCGGCGCCGCTCTGAAAGAGGGTTATTCGTATCCGGTGTTCATTCAGGGAGACCATTTCCAGGTCAAGGAAAAAGGCTATAAGGCGGATCCCGAGAAGGAACTGGCAGGCGTAAAGAAATTGATAAAGGATTCTATAGAAGCTGGTTTTTATCAGATAGATCTTGACACTTCAACTCTTGTTGATATTACCAAAGCGACTGTTCCTGAACAGCAAAAAGGCAATTGCGAAGTCGCTGCAATACTTACAAAATATATCCGGTCTCTGGAACCCGCGGGAATAACCGTGGCTCTCGGCGGGGAAATAGGCGAGATCGGTGGAAAAAATTCAACTGAAGAGGAGCTTAGAGCGTATGTTTCCGGATATAACGCGCTCCTTGGTTCCGGTATAAAAGGTATTTCAAAGATAGCCGTACAGACGGGCACAACGCACGGCGGCATACCTTTACCCGACGGCTCAATAGCAAAAGTTAAACTGGATTTCGAAACACTTGAAAAACTTTCTAAAATTTCCAGGCAGGAATACGGGCTTGCGGGCTGCGTTCAGCACGGAGCTTCCACTTTACCGTCTGAATTGTTTGATAAATTTCCGAAAACAGGGACAGCGGAAATCCATCTTGCCACTGAATTCCAAAATATGATTTTTGATCATCCGAAATTTCCATCTGAACTGAAAAATAAAATTTATGACTATTTGAAAACCAATGCCGCGTCCGAGCGAAAAGAAGGTGAAACAGACACGCAGTTTTTCTATAAAACCAGAAAGAAGGCGTGGGGACAGTTTAAAAAAGATACATGGTCAATAGATAAATCAGTTAAAGATGAAATTATGTCGGTTCTCGAAAAGAAATTTGTTTTTCTTTTTGAAAAGTTAAATGTTTTGAATACAGATAAAACTGTTGCCGGTTTCGTTAAAACTGTAAATGTAGAAATAAAGAAACCCGCTATCTCCGGGCAAGAGGAGAAATTTGAAGGCGCGGACTAAATTTCTTCTAAAGAATTCTCTGTGCGGATTCTTGGTCGTGGATAATATTTTGATGCGTTTGGGGGCGATATGCGAAAAAACTTTGTTACTTTTTGTGCAGTGTTTTTTATAGGCATGTCTTTGGTTCAGCATGCGCATTCCAAAAGAAGAGTCGCGGCAAAAGGGTGCGTTGGATGGCGGCCTGATAGCTAATACAACCTGCTTATTTCCACTGAAACCGTTGAAACTGTTTCCGGAGAGATTATAAGAATAGGAACTTTTGTGCCTTACAGAGGTATGGTTTACGGTGTGTATTTTTTGCTTCAAACAAAAAAAGGCGAGGAAAATATACATGTAGGTCCCGGATGGTATATAGAAAACCAGGATATTATGCTTGAAAAAGGGGACAAGGTTTCTGTTCGGGGTTCAAGGATAAAATTCAAGAAGGAATCAGTTATAGTCGCGTTTGAAATCAGGCGCGCAAAACAAACTTTGCGGTTAAGGGACAGAAGAGGATATCCTTACTGGTATGCCTGGAGATAGAATCAAGAATAATATCCGGAGGTGACGGTTATGGACGATGGACGAACTTGTTCTAATAACCTGTATAGTTCAAAGGGGTAAGGCTGATAGAGTAGTAAAAGAATCTTTGACTGCCGGAGCGGAAGGGGTAAGTGTATTTTACGGCCGCGGGACAGGGCTTTATATTTACCCAAAAAGTGGAAAAGGCAGTGGGCTTTCTTGGTTAAAACCGAATGTTTAGATTTTCTTTTTTTCTATTTTTAGTAGGGGTTGTTCTATTAGCGATTTACTCTCACGGAACGTTTCAACTGATAAAACCAAGTCAGGGAGCGGTTTCGGGTTTGAAAAATATTGTTGAAATACTTGATTTGTCAATATCGACATCTTCTTTAACGACTGATCTTGCCTCAGTTTCTTCAACAGGCGCGGGAACAAATGAATTATTGGAATCTGCCGGGCAGGAAGAAAAGATAGTAACTGGTTTGGCAGGAGTGGATATTGTTTCTCTTGTATTAAGTCAGTTGTCAGTTTCACATCCCAAATTGTTAAAAACTCCTCAAGATAACAGTATCAACGTTGTTGGCGTATATTCCGGAATGATGGATAAATTGACGAATTTTTTTGCTCGTTTTGCCGGCACTGTAACATTGTTTTGAGTTCTTTCTTAATTAAAGTGGAAATATTGTGGAATAATAAGTGTATTTTAATTCAATATTACTTTATCTGCCCGCTCCATGACCGTGCTTGTTGAGAATGTAAAACGACGGAATAGATCCTACGATAAAGGCAACAAAGTTCGGATGTTTCATTGACTTTTTTACTGATAATCAATGCGCTGTTCAGTTTTATGCTTTTTACCGTATATAAATCATGCTGTTTTTCCACAATATTTAAGAAAGAACCGAAATCCATACACCCCAACGATCTTTTACAGGATATATCACTGTGCTTCGATTGGTATTAAAAACTTTCTTAAAA
>MWCF01000101.1 GCA_002069855.1 Elusimicrobia bacterium ADurb.Bin231
CATCACTGAAAAAAGAATACCTCAGGACGGAAGAATACAGGTCAAGGCAAAAGGCAATCCAATAGAATTTCGTGTAAATATAGTTCCTACAATCTACGGAGAAAGCGCCGTGATGAGGATCCTTGACCGTTCCGGAGCAAGTGCCAAATTGGAGCATTTGGGTTTTTTGCCTGATGTAATGGAAAAATTTCTTCAGTCCCTTGCCAAGCCGTATGGACTTATATTGGTTTGCGGGCCTACAGGCAGCGGTAAATCATATACACTGTCTGCTGCTATTACTGCAATAAAAAATTCCGAAGATAAAATACTAACTGCTGAAAATCCCGTTGAATACAATCTGGACGGTGTAGTTCAGGTTCAGGTAAATCCGGATTTAAAGATGGGTCCTGACAAAGTTTTTGATTTTTCTACTGCATTAAGATCGTTTTTGCGCCAGGATCCGGATATTATTATGGTTGGTGAAATTCGCGACAAAGAAACTGCGCAGATAGCTATGGAAGCGTCTATGACAGGTCATCTTGTTCTTTCCACTCTTCATACCAATGACGCCCCTTCCGCGATTTCGCGTCTTTCTGAAATGGGAGTGCATACTTTTCTTGTCGCGAATACCGTTGAATGCGTTTTAGCGCAGCGTTTGATAGGTACATTATGCGGCAATTGCAAAGAGGAAGATAAAAATCCATCCGCTGAACTTCTCAAACAACTTGAATTGCACAAAATTGATTATAAAAATGCGACTTTTATGAAGATACATCCAGGCGGTTGTTCAAAATGCGGCGGCAGAGGAATGAAAGGCAGGACAGCCATACACGAGATTCTTGTTATGAACGAGGATTTGCGCAGATTTTGTATTAAAGAGGTTTCAGTAGGACCTATAAAAGAAAAGGCTATGAGTTACGGGATGCGTTCGCTTTTTCAGGACGGGCTTATAAAGGTTACTATGGGTCTGACAACATACGAAGAAATTATGGCTGCTGCATCGTAAAACCGTATCCGCATAAGGGAACAAGAATAAAATAAAGGAGTGGATTTAAATGTCAGTTGAAATGAATAATTCGCGATTAAACGAGTTTTTTGAGATTGCCAGGACCATTACGTCCACTTTGGATATTGATGCATTGCTTAGAAAAATCGGTTCTGCTGCGGAAAAGCTCACAGGTACCGCTGCTTCTTCCATAATGCTTGTAGACGACGACAAAAAAAATCTTTATTTCAAAACCGCAGGCGGAGAAAAAGGGGTTTTTATAACAAGGTTGAAGATACCTATTGGCGACGGAGTAGCAGGATGGGTGGCTCAGCATAGGGAGCCTCTTGTTGTTCAGGATGTTAAAAGCGACGCGCGATTTACAGGCAGAATAGACAAGACATCAGGTTTTGAGACAAAATCAATACTGTGCGTTCCTATGATTTTAAACAATGAACTTATAGGTGTTGTTGAGGTTCTGAACAAAAAAGATGGGTCTCAATTTACAGAAGAGGATAAAATTATTCTCGGAGGTCTTGCCAATTTTGTGGCAACAGCCATAGTTAATGCCAGGAACACCGCTTTGCAGCAGAATTTCTTTACCAATATTTTTGAAATACTTACGCATGCGTTTGAATCAAAATCGCCTATGTTTTCCGGACATTCCTTCAAAGTAGCCCAGATTGCTACAGCTCTCGCGCGCGAATTGAACATACGCGGAGATGATTATAGAACTATTTATTACGCTGCGGTTCTTCACGATGTCGGGTTTATCAATATACCAGAGTATTCCGTTATAGACCATGGCACTGACAGGGAACATCCTGCGCATGGCTGTGAAATAGTTAAAAATATAACGCTATTAAAAAACACCGGAAATATAATAAAATGTCATCACGAACTTTATGATGGCAGCGGTTTTCCTGAAGGATTAAAGGGAAATGAACTGCCTATCTCCGCAAGGATACTTTCTCTTGCCGAACTTGTTGAGGATTTGAGATTTAGAAGTTACGGTGAAGATAAGATACGGGAATTTGTAAAAACTCAGACAGGAATCAAATTTGATCTCGAAGTAGGCGCTGCTTATACAAAGGTATTTGGCTGATTCCGTTTCCGGTGTTATTTTAGGATACAAACGATTATGAATTTAGTTGACGATATAAAAAAACTGAAATCCAAAAAAAAAGCCGTTATACTCGCGCATAATTATCAAAGGCCTGAGATACAGGATATAGCGGATTTTGTGGGAGATTCATTTGAATTGTCCCTTGCCGCGGCAAATACAGACGCTTCAATAATAGTTTTTTGCGGAGTTCTTTTTATGGCTGAAACAGCAAAGATAATTTCTCCTTTGAAGAAGGTTTTGCTTCCTGATGCCAGAGCAGGATGTCCGCTTGCTGATATGATCAAGCCGGAAGATGTAAAAAAACTTCGCTTGGAATATCCTGGGGCCGCAGTGGTTTGTTATATAAATACTTCAGCTGCTGTAAAGGCGGAATGCGATATCTGCTGTACTTCTTCCAGCGCGGTATCTGTTGTAAATTCTCTTGATTCAGACACCGTTATTTTTCTTCCTGATAGGAATCTTGGCAGATATGTTTCCGGTCTCACAGACAAAAAAATGATTATCTGGAACGGGTATTGCCCTACACATGAATTTCTTTCCGCCGAGGATATAAAGAAACTAAAAAAAGAATATCCTGCAGCGAAATTCGTAGTGCATCCGGAATGCAAAGAAGAAGTTATCAAACTTGCGGATGAGGTTACATCCACCAGCGGCATATTGAGGTATGCCAAAACCGAAAAAAGCGATACTTTTATAATAGGTACCGAGGAAGGCATTTTGCATCGTTTGGGTATTGAAAACCCGGGCAAAAGATTTATTCATGCGTCAAAATATATGATGTGCCAAGATATGAAATATATCACTCTTGATTCTCTTTATGCGTCTTTGGACAAAGAGGAGACTGAAATACATATTCCGAAAGACATTTCAGAAAGGGCAGGAGCCACGATTAAAAGAATGCTTGCCGCTGCAGAAAAATCCGGTTGATTACGGGTATGCGAATTATGTTTTCAAAAAAAATAACTTATTTGTTTTTTATATCTTTGTTCCTGAGGTTGTCCTCTTCAGCGTTTGCTGTTTCCATAAGCGGAAAAATAGTGGATAAAACAAAAGACGGCGGTTCTGGAGAGGCGGTAACAGGATTTTCAGTTGTTCTAACAGGAGACGCCACATCCGTGTATGTTATGGATGCCGGAACTCTTCCGGCAGGCAACTATGAGTTCAATAACCTCCAGCCGGGAAAATATACCGTGACCCCGAAAAAATCCGGTTATATATTCACTCCGGGCAATTATTCCGTAAATATGACTACCGTATCCGTTGTAAAAAATTTTGAAGGCGGTAGGTATGTGTTTATAAGACAATGGGGATCTTCCGGCGCCGGTTCCGGTCAGTTCAATAAACCTGCCGGAATTGCTGTAAATTCTTCAACTAATGTTCTGATTTATGTTGCGGACAGGGATAATCACAGGATACAGCTTTTTTCTTCCACAGGCAGTTATCTGAATAAATGGGGCGCTGTATATAATTCCGCGCCTGCCACCAGCACATTGTACGGGGTCCCGCCGCATGATCAATCCGGCTATAGTTTTCCTTATTCTGTTGCCATTGATTCTTCAGGAAGTATGTATGTGGCTGATACGGCGAATCATTCAATTCAAAAACGCACGCTTGAAGACGATACCACCACATGGGGGTTGTACAGCGATCCATGGGTCTGGCAACCGGACTATTTACCGCATACGGAAACAGGAACTTTTAACAGTCCGTACGGCATAGCTGCTGCCATGACCGGAGAAAATATTTTTATTGTAGATACAAAAAATCACAGAATTCAAATATTCAGTTCTACCGGAGCTTTTATATATGCGATAGGAAAACTCGCGGATGTGGAATATTCTTCTACCCCTGTGTCAGGCTCTCTTCCGGGCGAATTTAACGAGCCGTATGCCGCTGCAGTTGACAAAGAGAGCAATATATATGCCGCAGATACTTTAAATAATCGTATACAAAGATTCGCCGGCGATTACTGGGGCGGTTGGTCTTCGTCTCCTGACACTACAGGCAGTTCCGGCTCCGGAGACGGAAGTTTTTCTACTCCTACTGGAATATCCTTGGACGCTTCAGGCAAAATTTATGTTGTTGACAGAGGTAATAATCGCGTTCAAGTATTCACATACGCTTCGGACGCTACTCCTAAATTGAATTTTTTGACACGATGGGGGTATTCAGGCACATCAGCCGGTCAATTGGACGGTCCATTCGGGATTGCTGTGGATGCGCTTAATTATATATATGTAACTGATACCAATAACAATAGAATACAGAAGTTTGCTTCATCCTGCTGCTTTGTAAATATTAACGGATATGTTACAGACAATTCAAGTAATCCGCTGAAAGATGTTTCAGTTAAAATCGAAAGCGGAATATCTTCTTCTACTTTTGTTACAGGCGAAGACGGTTACTATGAATTTGTTAATCTTCCTGTTAACTGCGATTATACAGTTACACCTTCTTCATCGGAATATGATTTTAATCCGGTTTATTACAGCACGCCTTCTCTGTTAAATCATCTGGCAGGTGTATGTTTTATAGGGGTTTACAAAGGTTCTTTGAAAAAGTACTATATTCAGGGAAGAATTACAAAGAAAAATTCTTCTCCGGAAGAACCTATTGAGAATGTTCTTTTGACTCTATCCGGCACCGTGAGCAGTACTACGTTTACTAATTCCAACGGAGATTATGCTTTCGGCAATGCCTATTCCGCATTTTTGCCAGCTGGCGGCAGTTATACGATAACTCCTTCAAAAGAGGGTTATTGTTTCGAACCTGTTTCAGAAAGCACTTCTTCTCTTTCTTCTAATATACCTGATTATGCCACAGGTCAGGACAAATGGAATTTCAAGGGTTTTGATGTGTATTATATTAGCGGAAGAATAACGGATTGGTTAACACAGAATGCTGTGCCTGATGTTTCTGTAACGCTATACAGGAGCGGAGATTATAAAGTAATGTCCTCTACGCAGACTAACAGTACCGGGCATTATAATATAAACAATATTGAAACCGGGAATTATTACATTGAGCCGAAAAAGATTGATTACACTTTTAATCCCGCGAGCATAAGTTATTCCCCTCTTGATTGGAGCCGTTCAGATCAGGATTTTACCGCGGTTTATACTAATCCTAATATAGATAAATTGAAAATTTACGGGTATGTGCGGTCAGAAACAGGCGCAGGTGTAAACTCAGTTGATATGAGCATGCAATGCGGTACGGAAACATGGAAAACGATTACAGATAATTCCGGTTATTATGAATTCGGGTACATTTATGGCAGACGTTCGTATGATATTACTCCGTCAAAGATCAACTGGATCTTTGTCCCTGTTTCAACTTCCGCGTATCTGTCAGAAAGCAACAAACAGGTGGATTTTTCCTCTACATACGCTCTTTCAGGAGTGCCAGAGGAGATAAATTTGCCTCTCGGGGTAAACGGCAGCAATGCCAAGGTACATGTTCCTGCAGCAGGTTCTGCAAAAATAATAGTTGAAGAACGTCCGGAAAAAAAAGCTAAACACAGGGGTACTGTCAACCCTTCAAAAAATGAATCCGTAGGCATACTTTTCACTCCCAATATGTCAGGTAGCGGCTATGTCGGAAGAAAATACACCATAAAAATATTTACTTTAAAGGGCGAACTGGTCGAGGAATTTGTAAAAACCCCTGCAACTGCTGATGATATTTGGATGAAATGGAAACCTGATAATCTTGCTTCAGGTATTTATATTGTTTATATAGAAGGTCCTGGTGTAAAAAGTTCAAAGAAAATGGCGGTCTTGAAATAGGCATAAATATGGATTTTTTTAATAAAATTATAAAAAGGATATTTTTAGAGAAAGCGATATTGTCTTTTCTGTTATTGTTTTTCTTGCTTTATTCTTTTTCCCTATATGCAGAAGTCGGTAAATCCGGCTGGAGTATTTTTAATAAACCTCAATCAGGAAGATTTTCGTCTGTAAATCTTATTTCTCCGCTAAATTCGGATTTATCTTTTGTTTTTTACAATCCCGCTCTTGCTGTTACTAAAGTCCAAAGAGAACTGTTCTTAATCTCTGAGATGGGAATATCCAACGATACTCTGGGAGGTATGGTTTATGCGGAACCGCTTTCCGGAGGAGTGGCATGCGCGGGCATAGTGCTGTACAGCGCAGGAGATATGGATTTGAACTGGCTGGAAAACGGAGCGGAATATTCCCGCAATGTAAATGCTTTAAGTGATACCCTTATAACATTGTCTTACGGATTTAAATATGAAGAAAATGCCTTTGTGGGAGCGTCATTCAAGATTGCTTCCGAAAAAATAGCTGATATGGAATCTGCGTCTGCGTATGTTTTTGATTTCGGAGCTTTATATGCTGCCAGAGAAGATATTTTTGTGTCTGTCGCGCTTAGAAATCTCGGTTTTTCAACGGCATTTTATGAAGAAAAAAATATTTTGCCTGCTTCATTGTATGCAGGAGCTGGATATATGTATAAATTGATGAAAACATATCTTATGCCTGTTCTCGGTATAACAGTCAATATTCCGGATTCCAATGCCATTGTCGACATAGGAGTAGATGCCGGATACGACCTTGTTTTTCTAAATCTCGGGTATAGAATTAATGCAGAAGAATCAAATATTCATATAGGCGCAGGAGTCAAATGGCAGGATTTTGATTTGAGTTACTCTTATATTCCCGGAAGATACATGGACGCTTCTCACAGGTTAGGTTTAAGTTATAAATTCGGTCCTACGCACGCATACGACACATACGACTTTTTATTGAGGAAAAAAGAATATAGATTTATGTTCTAAAAATATAATTTTTCCGTTCCTGATTATTGTTTTTTTCGTATTTCTTCACTATCAATAAATTTACAATAGTCGTTGCAGAACATAAAAAAAGTTTAACAAATTGTTTTATTTATATATGACAACATTTAAATCGGATTTTCTTATTATAGGTTCAGGTATAGCCGGCCTTTCAGCTGCTTTGCGTTTGTCTGAATTTGGGAAGGTCAACTTAATAGCCAAAAGAGAAATCAATGTTTCAAGCACGCAGGAGGCGCAGGGAGGTATTGCTTCAGTTTCTCTTTCCGGAGATGATTTCCAAAAACACATATCAGATACCATTATAGCGGGTGCAGGACTTTGCAAAAAGGATGTTGTGGAAACAGTTGTAAAGCAGGCGCCGGAACGCATCCGTGAACTTATGAAGTGGGGTGTTAGATTTGATCCGGATATAGGACTTGAAGGAGGCCATTCGGAACGAAGGATATTCCATGCCGGAGATGCCACAGGCAGCGAGATTGAAACGGCTCTTGTAAAAAATGTAAAATCCAATCCGAATATTTCCGTTTTCGAACATTATACAGCGGTAAATCTTATAAAAATAGACGGGAAATGCTGGGGCGCGTATGTGCTTGATAACAAAGAAGGAAAAGTGAACACATTCCTTGCCGGGGCAACTGTTCTGGCAACAGGCGGCGCATGTAAGGTTTATGTTTACACATCCAATCCTGATATTGCAACAGGAGACGGGGTTGCTATGGCTTACAGGATTGGCTGTAAAATAGCAAATATGGAATTTATGCAGTTTCATCCTACCTGCCTTTTTCATCGGGAGGCAAAAACATTTCTTATATCTGAGGCATTGCGCGGCGAAGGTGCTGTGTTAAAGGATAAAAATGGAGTGCGGTTTATGACAAAGTATCATCCCAGCGCGGAACTTGCCCCGCGGGATATAGTTGCCAGAGCGATTGATGCTGAAATGAAAAAGACCGGTGATCAGTGCGTGTTTCTGGATATATCATTCAAATCCACAAATTTTATCAAAAAAAGATTTCCGATGATTTACAAAACCTGTCTTTCATTCGGTATAGATATAACAAAAAGCCGGATTCCTGTGGTACCTGCTGCGCATTATATGTGCGGAGGTGTTCTTACTGATATTCGCGGAAGAACCACAGTGCCCGGATTGTATGCCATAGGAGAGGTTTCTTGCACAGGGCTTCATGGCGCTAACCGTTTGGCATCAAATTCTCTTCTTGAGGGACTTGTTTTTTCGTATCAAATGGCTGAAGATATAAAAATGGCGCGAAAAGGTCTAACCTCTAAAAAATTTCCCAAAGTATTACCATGGAAAAAAGGACGCGCTACTCCTCCTGACGAAGCAATAGTAATAACTCATAACTGGTATGAAATTCGTCGGCTTATGTGGAACTATGTAGGTATAGTCCGGTCCAACAAGCGGCTTGCGAGGGCATTGGTAAGAATAGAAAATCTCAAAAAAGAAATCAATCAGTATTATTGGGATTTCATAATAACTCAGGATTTGGTTGAATTAAGAAATCTTGCCACTGTTGCGGAAGTGATAATAAAATCCGCTATAATGCGCAAAGAATCACGCGGGTTCCATTATAATATTGACTATCCGAAAAAACTAAAAACAGCAAAAGATACCGTCTTGTAACTGATAATATACCGTTCTTATTGAGGGCATTCCGAAACATCCGCAGCAGTTGTAAATCATTCTGAACGCAGTGAGGGAGAGCGCTTTTGTCTGTCATTCTGGGCTTAAAGGTTAAAAAATGTTGTTATTTTTGAAATAAATATACCATTTTAAATAAGCAACTT
>MWCF01000102.1 GCA_002069855.1 Elusimicrobia bacterium ADurb.Bin231
ATATCCTTATGATGTCATAGCAACAGGCACGCCTGTAGGCGTAGGACCGATGAGACCTGGAGACAAGGTAGAAGTGCAAATTGACGGAATTGGCACACTGACTAATTATGTCTGCAAATAAGGCCGACGATGTCTTATTGACAAATATATGCAAAAAAATATAATACTGGAAGGGGAACAAAATCCGTCATTATCTGAAGTATATGGCAATTAAAAAGCCAAAATGATTAAAAAAGATGAATTCCAGCAATGTTTGCTCGGGCACACAGTTGATTTTAGAAAAATTTTGTCCACGCCGACCGGCGATTGGTCGGTGAAAGGTTTTATTGACATCGCAAAAAACATTTATACGATTTCTGTTGATACAAAAGTTATTTCAAAAATTATTGAATTAATGATGTTCCCTATTTTACAAAAATTCGCAAAAGAGAATAAATTTCAGATGATTTTTTGTGCAGAACAAAATCATTATCCGGATGTTACTTTTATTACAAAAGACAAAAAGAAAATAGCCCTTGACCTCAAAAGCACTTATAGAAAAAACTTTGAAACTGTTTCAGGATTTACTCTTGGAGCGTTTACAGGTTATTTCCGTTATAGGGATTCCAATAAGAATATTACTTTTCCATATGACCAGTACGAAAAACATTATATTCTTGGCATCATATATACCCAACAAGAAGAACTGATAGACGAAAATAAAGTGTATTCCATTGATGATTTGGAAGATATTTTGTCGGTGGTTAAGGATTTTGATTTTATTGTACAAGAAAAATATAAAATTGCAAAAGATCGGCCTGGAAGCGGCAACACAAAAAATATCGGCTCATGCGTAAAGATTTGCGAACTCAAAGAAGGAACAGGCCCGTTCTCAACGCTTGGCGTAAAAGTGTTTGATGACTATTGGATAAATTACATGACATTGGAAATGGCGAGAAATGCAAAACTAAAAAATCAGCCGTATTCCAATCTCAAACAATATCTGAAATATCGTAATATAGAGAATCTCTGATATGCACAATACCCAAATACAACAATCCTTATTATTCCAGGAACTGCCTTCAAATAATTTCGGTCTTTCGCCTTCTACCAGATATCAAGGCAGCAAACATAAAATTCTGCAATGGATAGATTATTGCACCCAAAGTTTGGATTTTGACTCCGTATTAGATGCTTTTGGCGGAACTGGCTGTGTAGGTTATATGTACAAAAAAAACGGCAAACAGGTTTTCTACAACGACTTGCTCAAATTCAACTATTATGTCGGACTTGCGCTTATCGAGAATAAAAGCACAACCTTGTCCGACGACGACTTGGAATTCCTACTTAAAAAGCATTCGAATATAAAATATCCGTCATTCATTTTCGATACTTTCCACGATATCTATTTTACTGATGAGGAAAACAAGTGGCTTGATGTGGTTATTACAAATATTAGGAACATATCCGATAAATATAAGCAGGCATTGGCATATTATTCATTATTTCAGGCATCTATTATCAAGCGGCCGTACAATCTATTTCACAGAAAAAATCTATATCTACGAACCGCAGAAGTCGAAAGAAGTTTCGGCAATAAAAAGACGTGGGATACTCCATTTGAAGAGCATTTCCTTAAGTTTGTATCTGAGGCAAATAATGCTGTGTTCGATAACGGCAAAGATAATAAGGCTCTTAATTCCGATATTTTTAGCATAAACAATCATCTGAGCGACCTTGTTTATATTGATACTCCTTATATTTCGGCAAAAGGGGATTGTGTAAATTATTTTGATTTTTATCACTTTCTCGAGGGTGTTGTCTTTTACGACCAATGGGTGAATTTGATTGATGCGAATTCGAAGAACAAAAAAATAAAAAATGGGAAAAACGAATGGTGCGATAAAAAAAAAATACACCAAGCGTTTGAACGCCTGTTTGATAAATTCAAAAAATCAATTTTGGTAGTTTCATATCGTGAGGATGGCACACCGACGATAGCCGAATTGGTAGATATGCTTGCGAAACGCAAAAAATCCGTTGATGTAAAGAAACTTGACTACAAATATGTTTTAAGCAACGGAAATTCAAAAGAAGTTTTGATAATCGCAACTGGATGAAAAATATACTAATGCGTTATCAAAACTTTACAACAAAAAAAATTTATGTACGAGACTAAATATGATCCAAATTGAAGCAATAGAAATTTTAAATTTTAGATCCATTTATGAAGTTAAACTTGAAAATCTACAAGATTTGAATGTTTTATCAGGAAAAAACGACTGCGGCAAATCAAATATTTTAAAGGCTTTGAATTTGTTTTTTAATAATGAAACTGATTGGCATACACCTTTCGATTTTTCTAAAGATTTTTCTCATAAACGATTAGAGCAGGTGAAAAAATCTACTCATGAACGGCAATTCGTTCGGGTTACTTTGACTTTTATTCGGGGAGAACGTTTACGGAAAAGTTTACCAAATAACTTTAAGGTTACAAAAACTTGGTATAGAGATTCATCAATACCTGACGTTAAATCAACAATTGAGCAACACTTTAAGTCAGGTCATATCGGTACAAAAAATCTATTTGTTGCTCAGCGTGGCTTAAACAGATTTTTAAATTCACTTAAATACGAATATGTTCCGGCCGTAAAAGATAAAAGTTTCTTTGCGTATTCGCTTGGATTATTGCAGGATTCGGTAATTAAAAAACAACGCATATCACTTGGAGGCGTGGATACCAAGATTTTGCTGAACAATTTGAACAAATCTGTAAAAGACGAAACCAACCTTATAAAAGAGGAATTTAAAAATGTATGCGGAGTAGAAACAGATATACAATTGCCAGAAGATAGAGCAGAATTGTTTCGCGCTTTTAGAGTCGCAACAAATATTGGCAAAAATAGAGTACCTCTCGAAATGCGTGGAGATGGTATTCAGACCAGATTCTTGCCGTCGCTGTTGCACTATGTTGCTAATAATTCTAAATATTACTATATATGGGGATTTGAAGAACCCGAAAATTGTTTAGAGTATCTTATGGCCAATGCTTTAGCCAAGGATTTTCAGAACAATTATTCAAAGTCGGTCCAATGTTTTCTCACATCTCATTCACATGCATTTATTTATCTTTCTGCTACGAATGTAAAAGTTTATCGAGTTTATTTTGCGGAGGACAGTACAAAAGTGGTTTCTTTAAATGCTAATAACAGCCAAAAGGAAGAAAAAGATCTGCACGATGAACTCGGTTTTGACGAACTTTTCAAAAAGCATCAGAATGAAATAGATCAAAAGCAAAAAGAAATCAACTCGATATATAAACTTTTAAACAAACAAACTAGACCTGTATTGCTTACCGAAGGAAAAAGTGATGTTACAATATTGGAAACGGCTTGGAAAAAATTATATCCCTCCACAAATAGACCTTTTGAGATTATTTCGTGTGACCCTTGTCCTGCCGGTGGAGCCGGAGGGGTTGGAATGCTTGCAAAAGCATTAGAGTCTTGCCGAGTAACTTTACCACCAACTGTCGGCTTATTTGATAGAGATAATGATGGAATAAAACAATATAACGAATTAGACAAAAATTTTCACACTATAAATCAGCAGAATCAAATTAGTTATAAAATTCATAAAAACAATCATGTAATAGCGGTTTTGCTCCCAGAAAATATTTCTAATCGCAAAACATTTATTGAAAAGGAAAACTTGCCTATAGAATATTTATTTTCCGAACAGTATGTTCGGCAACAAAAAAATGGGAAGGGACTCGTTTTTAAACAATTACCGAGAATAGTAAAAATCGGAAATAAAAACGAAAGCAGTAAACCTACAACGGAACCAGAATATCGTAAGATAGTAGAGAACAAAATATTTTTTGCCAAAAATGTTGTTTGCGATTTTCCCACAGAAGCATTTGAAAATTTTAAAATTTTATTCAACAATCTAAGGGTATTATTTAATGTTATAGAAAATACCAAACACCAGATTTTAGTAGACAGTGTCACACCTCAAGAAGGAGCAAATATAACTTCACTGGGATCCTTACAAAATACGACAATAAAGAAAAGAACTCCAACTATTGAAGGATACGAAACTGTTGTTAGTACGGTTGAAGGTAATCTTGAACTTTCCCAAGATGAAAAAAGAAATATTATTGAATTAGTCAAAAAAATCCATTCAATAAATTCTACTATAAAAATTCAGTTACCTAAGTATGCATGCAGATGTTCTATAACTTTCTCGATAGGAAATCAGCGCTTTGCAGCAATATGGGTTGACAAAGAAAGTGTATGGATATATCACCCAGCCGTAAAAAATTTAAACTTGCCTAAAGATATATTATTAGAAGATGACCCTAATTACAAAGAACATGAAGTTTGGAAAAAGCATTTCAAACTTACTAATTTGGAAGATGCAATGTCTCTAATAAATTCTATATATAAAAATAAAGAAAGAAAAGAGGTGCTTATCAAATGATAATCAATTATTCGGAGCGATTAAAGAAACTTCCGCCGTATCTTTTTGTGGAAATTGACAGAAAAAAGAAAGCGGCAATAGAAAAAGGTGTTGACATAATTTCGTTAGGCGTCGGAGACCCTGATATGCCTACTCCGAAACATATAGTAGAAGCAATGAAACAAGCGATAAAAAAACCGGCGCACCACCAATACCCTTTCGGTGCTGGAATCATTGAATTCAGAAAAGCCATAGCGAATTGGTATAAAGAAAGATTCAATGTTGACATTAACCCTAATAATGAAATCTATTCTCTCATAGGATCCAAAGAAGGAATAGGACACATACATCTGGCATTTATAAATCCAAAAGATATTGTGCTCGTGCCGGAACCGGGCTATCCGGTATATAATACAGGCACTATTTTTTCAGACGGAATTGCTTATTTTATGCCTCTAAAAGAAAAAAATTCTTTTTTGCCGGATTTGGAATCTATACCTGAAAAGGTATCGCAAAAAGCAAAGATTATTTTTATAAATTATCCTAACAATCCGACTGCTGCCACTGCGAATCCGGATTTTTACGCAAGAGTGGTAAAATACGCAAAAAAATATAACATCATAGTCTGTTCCGACGCCGCTTATTCGGAGATGTATTACGACAATCAAAAACCGCATAGTTTCCTTGAGGTTAAAGGAGCGAAAGATGTGGGCGTGGAGTTCCACTCGCTTTCTAAAACATACAATATGACAGGGTGGAGATTGGGCTGGGCATGCGGCAATCCGAAAGTTATTCAGGGACTGGGAAAGGTTAAAGACAACTATGATTCGGGCGTATTTTCCGCGATTCAGGAAGCCGGGATCTGCGCTTTGACATCTTCACAAAAATGCGTTGAAGATATGCGCAAAATCTACCAGAAAAGAAGAGATGTTTTTATCGGAGAACTGGGAAAAATAGGATGGAAAGTGAATAAACCTCAGGCAACGTTTTATGTGTGGGCAAAAACCCCGGTCGGATATTCATCAACAGCCACGGTATCCAGATTGCTCGACGAAGCGGGAATAGTCTGTACACCGGGCAACGGAATGGGACCTTCAGGAGAGGGGTATGTAAGGTTCGCTCTCACGGTAAAAGAAACACGTCTTAAAGAAGCAGTTAAACGGATATCGCGAATCAATTGGAAAACTAAAAAATGCGCGTTGTAAAATATATTTTCTAATTGCACGAAATTCAAATAAAGTCTGTAATAAAAAATAAAGGAGAATTAAACAATGTATAGGCCTAAAATTAAGGTAATTGATTGCACGATACGAGACGGCGGATTAATGAACAAATCCAATTTCTCTCTTGAACTTGTAAGGAATGTTTATAAAGCTGTATGCGCTTCCGGCGCGGATGTTGTGGAATTGGGTTACAGGAACAGCAAAAAGATGTTTTCAGTTGACGAATACGGACCTTGGCGGTTTTGCGACGAGGAAGATCTTGCGCGCGTGGTTGAGGGAATCAAATCCGACAAAACAAAAATCGCGATAATGCAGGATGCGCATAAAGCCGTTCCTGAAGATCTTTTACCAAAAGAAAAAAGCGTTGTTGATATGGTGCGCGTTGCCACCTATGTAAAAGACATTGATAAAGCAATCAAACTTGCCAACAATGCCGTGGAAAAAGGGTACGACGCAACTATAAATATTATGTCCATCTCAGTCGCGATAGAACGGGAGCTTGACGAGGCATTGCAGCAGATAGAAGAAGAAACAAAAATATCCGCCTGCTATATAGTGGATAGTTTCGGCGCTCTTTACAGCGAAGATATTGATTTTTATGTTGATAAATACAAAAAATATTTGAAGAATAAAGAAATAGGGGTGCATTGCCACAATCATCAGCAACTCGCTTTCGCCAACACTATTGCAGGAATAATCAGAGGCGCAAATTATCTTGACGGCACTTTATACGGACTCGGAAGAGCTGCGGGAAATTGCCCGCTTGAACTATTGATGAGTTTCTTAAAAAATCCTAAATTCGATATCAGACCTCTCCTTGAAACCATAGAAAAAGATATATTGCCTTTGAGAGAAAAAATCTGTTGGGGATACGCCATACCTTATATGATCACTGGAATACTGAACATGCACCCGCAGGTCGCGATGACCCTGCTGACAAAATCCGAAGATAACCCTGAAAAAAACGATTATCTTAAATTTTATGAAAAACTTACAGCAGAACAGACGGAAGATTGAATAGATGGCGCACGCAGCAAAAAAATACTCGGCTTGGCACGGGACGTATATATTGTATCACGAATTTACGTATACAATCTTTAAGAATAAATTTGTACCGTCATAGCTTGTCAAATCATTTAAGAATCTAACCATAAGTAAGATGGGGACGAGTTATTAACAACATAAGGTTCAGATTTA
>MWCF01000103.1 GCA_002069855.1 Elusimicrobia bacterium ADurb.Bin231
TCTGCCTGAACTCGGTCTTGAGGTATCAATAACGGCGGGAGTTGACTCTCTTGAGAAGGCGCGGTATTGGCAGGATGCTGTTGATATAGAGGGTATATGCGTTGCCCGCAGGGCAAATAAAAAGCTTTCTTTTTTAAAAAAGCTTAAACAAGTCACAAAATTAAAATTAGTTCTTATGGTAAATAGTTTTTGCGTGAGCGAGTGTATAAATGAAAATTCGCATTATAATTTTTGCGCGTATAATGGTTGTTCGCGGAGTTTTTATGATTGTCTTTCTGTATTTGATGATAAACCATGGTATGTTTTTCATCAGGCAAAGATAGTGCCCGCAAATTTGAAATATTATAAAGGCATAATAGACATAGTGAAACTTGAAGGCCGGGCTGCCGCTACAGATATGCTGATTAGGCAGTTAAACCAGTATATATACGAACTTGATTCGTATGAATATCTTTATAATCGATTTCCTGTTTTATTTCCTTTTTATCATCCGTATAAAATAGGCGTAGAGCCGCCCGGTATATTTGAAGAGGTCACTAAATGTGATAATGATGATTGCGAAAGTTGCGGGAAATGCCGCAAAATGTGGCAGGGATATTACGGATTCGGCGAAGAGGTGTATGATTTTATAAAAGGATATAAAGCGTATAAAAAAGCGGATTACAGTACGGCATATCAATATTTCGAAAAATTTATCAAAATTTCGTCTGCCAAATCCGATAAATTCCAAAATGCTGCTTTAAGCAGAGCTTTATTTTATATGGGTGTTTGCGCGTTGTCTTCTGAAAAGAAAGCAAAGGCAGTTGAATATTTTTTGGCATCTATATCAAGAGATAACAGTAATTGGGATGCGCATACAATGTTAGGAAAGATATATTACGGAGAAGGAGAAGTCTGGAAGGCGGAAGAAGAGTTGAAAGAATCAATAAGATTGAACGAAAAGGAATGGAGCAGTTACAATGTGTTGGGAGCTGTATATAGGGAAGCTGGACGATTGGAAGAAGCAGAGCGAATGTTAAAGGAAGCGATAAGATTGAAAGAGGACGAGTGGAGCAATCATAACATATTGGGGAATGTGTATAAGAGGATGGAGAGGGAAGAGGAAGCAGTGAAGGAGTATAGAGAGGCGTTAAAACAGTGTACAGAAGAAGAATACTGTAAGAAGATAGAAGCAAAGATACAGGATATAGAGGTAATGCGGAAAGGGAAGTAAAAACAATAATAATAGGCAAGCGAGAACAATGAAAACGATATTGGATAACGAGAACTGTGTTTGGATGAAAAATAAAAATTCATTAGGTAATTGTTGTTTTAAAAATATTGGACAATGAAGAGCTCAATTCTTAAATCATGCATGAAAAAATATACTTATGATCAGGATAAGGCATTGCTGCCCGCTGATACTGTGGCATATGCTTTAGAAAGGATGCAGAAATACGAATTCCCTCTAATAAAAGAATTTGTAAAAGTGGATAACTATTTTACAATGCCGCAATACAGAATTAGCAGTTCTCCGTATGTGCGTAATAAGTATAATATAAAAGGCGCTAATGGCAAAGGAGCCACGGACATTCAATCAAAAGCAAGTTGTGTTATGGAGTTCGTAGAACGTTTCAGTAGCGCCAAATATGACAAGTGGATTAAAAAAAAATACGCGGATTTTAAGGTTTACAATGTAATGTCCCTGACCAATGTTGTAGATACATTCAATTATAAATTTGCCGACAAAAAAGATGTTTTAAAAGAAATGAATCATATGAATTTGGAATGGGGTGAGGCGTATTCTCTGACTTCCGATTCTGCTGTGTTTGTGCCGAAAATAATTTTAGGGACATATACAACAGGTCTTGCTGCCGGGAATACTCTCGAGGAAGCGATTTTGCAGGGATTGTGCGAATGTATAGAAAGACATGTTGGTGCGTGCGTGCAATGGTACCAAGGGGAATATCAAACAATAGTAAGAGACAGCATAGAAAATGAATTAATCAACAAGTTGTTGGATCAGATAGAGGAACGAGGTATAGAGGTCTTGATAAAGGATTTTACAGGTATAATGCATGTTCCGGCAATAGGTGTGGTATTGATAGATCCCAAAGATGAGACAAATATCGGTCAGGCGATAGGAGTTAGTCCTGACCGGGAAAAGGCTTTAATCAGAGCTCTGACAGAATCCGTACAGGGTATCCCGGGCCGCACTGAAAAATTTTTAAAAAATATGACGCTTTCGTATTATTTTGATTCATTGCAATCCGCCGGATATCTTTTAAAAGGGAAAGAAATCAAATTTGAAAATGTGCCTGACATAAGCAATAATGACATAAAAGTTGAAATAGAAACAATGGTGGACATATTGAAACACGCAAGCAGAGAAGTTGTTTTTCTGGATCTGACGGACGCTGCTTTGGGTATACCGGTTGTTTGGGTATATGTTGGCGGCGCTTTTTTGTCGTTTACAAATCCCCCTCTTTTATTTCGTCTCGGAATGATAGATTTATTTGAGGAAGATTATGAAAATGCATTGAAGTATTTTAACAGAGCCGAGTCTGCCGGCATAAATGAATTTTATCTTGCTTTTAATTATTATAATATGGGTATATGCCACCAGAATATGAACGCCTATGTAAAGGCAATTGAAAATTATCGTAAATCTCTTGAAACCTTTCCTCCCGCGGCTACCGGCATCAGCGATGTCTATTTCAATCTCGGTACCTGTTTCCTTCTGCTGAAAGATTACGAAAATGCATTCCCGAATTTGTTGAAGGCTCTTGCGCAGGATACAGACAATGGGTCCATATATTTTAATCTGGGGGTGTGTTATGAAGACACCGGTAATTTCGAAAAGGCAGTAACCAATTACGAGAAAGCTATTATGTTTGGTCCTGTAATGTCAGTAGGCCTTATTGAGATTTACCTTAGAATAGTAATATGTTTTTACAAACTTAATGATTATAAGGGAATGATAAAATATCTTTATAAGGCAAAAGACATAGATAACAGCCGCATAGAAGTATATTTTTATTTAGGTCTTTGTTCGGCCGGTTTGCAAAGATGGAACGAGGGTATAGAATACCTGCTAAAATTTCTTGAATTGGGCCCTGATCCGGGAAAAGAGAAAATATGTAATTTTCATCTCGGACTGTGTTGTTATAATCTTCGCAATTACAAGGAATGTATAGAAAGATTAGTGCCGTTGCTGAATAAAAATCAGGATTCTTCCTTACAAGCAAAGATTAATCTTTATATCGGTTTATCGTATCTTGGTCAGGAGCTGCACGAGCGCGCTGTAGAATATCTTACATATGCCTCTGAATTGGATAAGGGAGATTTTAATCTTTATTTGCATTTGGGTATTAGCTATGAAGGACTTGGCGACTATGTCAAGGGCATAGAGTATTTAAAAAAAGCCAGGGAATTTCTTTCTGCTGCTAAATCTGATTGGGATATAGAATTTAATCTTGGATTATGTTATATCGGTCTCTGCGACACGGCATCTGCGGAAAAACATTTTATGGAAGCAGTAAAATCCGAACCTCGTAGATGGCAAAGTTACAATATGCTTGGTAAAATTCATTACGAACGCAAGGATTACGAATCTGCCAGGAATGTGCTGCTTTCCGCTATTGAGTATGTTCCCGATGAATGGAGCAATTATAATATGCTCGGAGTTGTGTATAGAGATGAAGGCAAATACGAACTTTCGGAACAGATGTTGCTCAAGGCGCGCGATCTCGCTCCAGATGAGTGGTCCAATTATAATATACTTGGCAATATGTATCGCGGTCAGGCGCGGTATGGGGAAGCACTTGATATGTATACGAAAGCTTTAAATTATTTGAAAGATAACATTTATCAGAAAAGCATATTGGAAAAAATTAGGGAATTGAAACAATGGGAAAAACAATTCTAAAACAGTGTCTTAAAAGATATACTTATGACCAGGACAAGGCGCAACATCCAGCCGAAACCGTTCGGCATGCGTTATCTGCAATAAAAACATATCCAAGTTCATTAATAAAAGATTTTTTTTGTTTGGATAACTGTTTTTGTATCCCTCAATATAAGATTGTCAGTTCATATTATGTGCGCGATAAATATGGTCTTCGGGGTTCCGGGGGCAAAGGTGTAATTGATGATCAGGCGCGGGCAAGTTGTATAATGGAGTTCATAGAAAGGTTTAGTTGCTTAAAATATGAAGGATGGTTCTTAAAAAAGCATAAAGATTTTGTTCCCGGTGAGGTTCTGTCTCTGGATTGTCTGGCTAAATCAATGAATTGCGAACAGAAGAATGAACAAGCTGCTTTAAAAGAATTATCAAATATGGATATGAAATGGGGGATGGGGCATAATTTGTCCACGCTGCGGAATACACATATGCCGTATTTGTTATTTCGTGCCGGGGGCAGTACCGGTCGGGCAGCAGGGAATACTCTTGAGGAAGCGGTTTTACAGGGTTTGTGCGAATGTATAGAAAGACATGTCGGTGCATGCGTACAATGGCATAAAGATAAATATCCAACGATTGATGCTGGAAGCATAAAAAATAATATTGTTGACGTGTTATTGGAAAAAATAGAAAATAAAAGAATAGATGTATTGATAAAGGATTTTACTGAAGTTATGCATGTGCCTGCTATAGGAGCGATTTTAATAGACCGTAAAGATGAGACAAATATCGGCCAGGCGATAGGAGTAAGTCCGGATAGGGAAAAGGCATTGATTAGGGCACTTACGGAATCAGTGCAAGGGGTTTGGAATGATAATAAAATAGTGTTGAAAAACACGACATTTTCATATTATTTTAATTCAAAAAAAGATGTTGATTACCTTTTTTGCGGTGAGTGCAAGAGCTGGGATAATGTACTTGATATAAAAAATCAAGATATCAAGATTGAAATCGAAAATATAATAGAGATTTTAAAGCAAAGTAACCGTGAAGTGACATTTATGAATATGACGGATTCTCAACTAGGCGTACCGGTAGTTTGGGTATATTTGCAAAAAGCCTCTCTCATATATAAAAAACCGCCCTTTCTATTTTGTTTGGCAAAGTTATGTGTTGAAAATCAGGATTATGATACTGCTTTACGCTATCTGGAATTGATTGCCCCGGATTCTAATAATGATTTCTTTTCTTTCCGGATTCATTTGAATACCGGGATTTGTCATTATAATAAGGCGAATTACACTATTGCCTTGGAGTTTTTAAGTCGCTCTTTGAATATTGCAGTCAGTACCGAGGAAAAGGTTGATGCATATTTTCATCTTGGGCAGTGTTATCTTGCGATGGGTGAATATGCTGAAGCAGTGAAGGAGCTGGAAACTGCGCAAACGCAGGAAGGAAGCAGTGTTAATATTCTGGTGCATCTTGGCATAGGGTATGAGGGGCTGGGGAAGTTCGAAGAAGGATTA
>MWCF01000104.1 GCA_002069855.1 Elusimicrobia bacterium ADurb.Bin231
GTAAACCCTGCCCGTTGCAGGCACCATTTTTCTTTTTGATTTTGACGGAGTTTTAACTACATCAGTTTTTTCATTATTTTCAGCCATAATTCTCTTCTCCCGCAACTTTAAATTACTTCTTTATCTCTTTAGCCGCTTTTGCTTCGGCTTTAACTGCTCCGACTGTTTTTCTCTTCCCTCTTTTTGTTCTCGCATTTGTACGCGTTCTTTGTCCGCGAACAGGAAGATTTCTGCGATGCCGCAGTCCTTTGTAAGAAGCAATCTCCTGCAACCTTTTAATGTTATCGCTTACTTCGTGACGCAAATCTCCTTCAACCTTATACTTGTCGGATATTATAGAAGCAAGCCGTCCGACTTCGCTTTCGGAAAGATTTTTAATTCTTTTAGAAGGATCTATATTCGCCTCTTCAAGAATCAGTTTGGCATTCTTCCTGCCGATTCCGTATAAATAGGTAATCCCTATATCAACTCTTTTATCTTTTGGTAAATCAACGCCTGCTATTCGAGCCATAATTAAATTCAGTGTCAGGTGCTAAGTGTTAAGCGTCTGGTAAAATACGACTTGTTTTTACCTTACACCTTTCACATGGCACTCTACACTACCTCCTATCCCTGCCTTTGTTTATGTTTAGGATCTTTGCAAATAACAAATACGACACCGTGTCGTCTGACAATTTTACAATTTTTACAAATAGGTTTTACCGATGATCTTACTTTCATAAATTTACCCTGATAACAAGAATTTTTTATCCGCCTTAATTCTTTATCTTAACCTCTGATTCTATAAGTTATTCTTCCGCGAGTAAGGTCATAAGGAGACATTTCGACCTTGACCTTGTCACCCGGAAGAAGACGTATGTAATGCAACCTCATTTTGCCGGAAATATGCGCCAGGATTTTGTGACCATTCTCCAGTTCAACCCTGAACATTGTAGCAGGCAAAGCTTCTTTTATTACACCTATGAGCTCTATTTTATCTTCTTTCATAAACTTTTACAGGCAAATTATTTTGAAACGCGCATTAAACAATACCCTCGAAACACATCATGCCCTTAATCTATTTTACTTCCAACAATATTCAAACGGTCAATACTTCAGCCCCTGTTTCGCCGACAAGCACAGTTTGTTCAAAATGCGCAGATAATGTGCCGTCTTTTACAACAGCGGTCCAATTGTCCTTGAGAACTTGTATCTCCCAGCCGCCTTGATTGATCATTGCTTCTATCGCCAAACAAGAATTTTTCGGTATTCTTGGTCCGGTCCCGGGCAAACCGTAATTCGGTATAAACGGATCCTCATGCATCTTTCTGCCTATACCGTGCCCTGTAAAATCGCGCACAACTGAAAATCCGCGGGACTCGGCGACACTTTGTATGGCGTTGGAAATATCCCCGACTCGAATCCCGGAACGGCATATATCTACCGCGGCATTTAAAGCTCGCAACGCAGCGTCCAATAATCTTTGTGCTGACGGAACAATTTCTCCCACAGGATATGTTTTTGCAACATCCCCGCAGAAACCTTCCTTTATAACGGAAACATCAACGCTGATAATGTCTCCCTTTTTTAATTTCAGTTCCGAAGGTATTCCATGCACAACCACTGAATTCACGGAAGTGCAGATTAAACCGGGATAACCGTAGTATCCGTAACACGCGGATTTCACCCCGAGATCTTTCATCTTCTTTGCGGCGACAATCTCAATTTCCTTCGTAGTCACCCCGGGCAATATATATTTTTCAACGGATTCCAGCACCCGGGCGGCAGCGGAGTTTGCGGCGCGCATGCCGAGTATCTCTTTTTCAGATTTGACAAAGATCATAAAACACTTTTTATCTCCGAGGAGATTGCAGACACCGTTCTATTGCCATCGATTTCAATAATAATGTTTTTCTTTTTATAATATTCAATTAAAGGCCGAGTCTGTTCTTTATAAACGGCCAATCTGTGTTTCACAGTGTCTTCTGTGTCGTCGGCACGCTGAAAAAGTTCTCCACCGCATAAATCGCATATTCCGTCTTTTTTAGGCGGTAAAGTTACCGTATTATATTCCTTTTTGCAAACTTTACATATTTTTCGCGAAGACAACCGCTGTATTATGCTTTTTTCCTCCACGTCCAGAACAACTGCGGCATCTATCTTTTTTCCTGTTGAGGCAAGCCATTTTTCAAGTTCTCCCGCCTGTTTTAAAGTCCGCGGAAAACCGTCAAGAATAAACCCGTTTGTGCAATCCGGCTTAGATAATCTGTTCTTTACCACTTCTATAACTATTTCATCAGGCACAAAACTGCCGGCATTAATAAGTCCCGCGACTTTTTTGCCGAATTCCGTGGATTCCGCGGCGGTTTTTCTAAAAATATCTCCGGTTGAAATCACAGGAATATTTTTATCCGCTGCAATCAGTTTTGTTTGTGTGCCTTTTCCTGAACCAGGAGCGCCTAAAAAAATAATGTTCATATTTCAAACATATTAGTAACTTATGTCACTGAGTATTAAACCATCTGCCTTTAATCTTTCCCTTTTTCAGAAAGCCGTCATAATGTCTCATTATAAGATGAGATTCTATCTGCCCTATTGTGTCAAGAGCCACTCCGACCACAATAAGAAGCGCAGTACCGCCAAAAAAGAAAGGAGCGTTTATAAATTTTCTAAGATAATCCGGCAGTATCGCAAGAAAAGACACGAATATTGCTCCGCCGAGAGTAATTCTGTTCAAAACCCATTCTATATAGTTAGCTGTAGGCTCTCCCGGACGCAAACCCGGAATGAATCCGCCCCATTTTTTCATATTCTCAGCTATGTCTTTCGGATTTAAAGTAATTGAATTATAAAAATAACAGAAAAATATAATTAGAGCTGCGTATAAAATTTCATACAGCAAACTTCCTCTCATCCACCATTCTATAAATTTCTGCATCAACTGTGAATTTTTCATAAACTGCGCCACAGTTAAGGGAACAGACATAAGGGAAACTGCAAAAATAACAGCAATAACTCCGGACTGATTTACCTTAAGAGGCAAAAATGTCGATTGTCCGCCGTACATCTTTCTTCCAACAACTCTTTTGGCGTATTGAACCGGTATTTTTCTCTGGCCGGTTTCAAGAAGAACAACAGCAGCAGTCACTATAAAAACTATAAGGAGAAGAAACAATCCGGCAAAAAGAGACATTTCATGGGTCTTTATCATTATAAAAAGATTTTTTGCTGCCGAAGGCAAACGATCAACTATGCCTGCGAATATAAGAAGAGATATCCCATTGCCTATACCGTTTTCTGAGATCTGTTCTCCCAGCCACATTACAAAAACAGTGCCTGTAGTCATTGTTAAGACGGTTATAATTACAAACATCACTCCAGGTCTGGCAACTACCGAATTGCCTGTAGGATCCTGCATTGGCATAATCATAAAAAGCGTAAGTCCGAGGGATTGAATTACTGCCAGAACAAGAGTGGCGTACCTTGTCCACTGGTTAATCTTTTTTCTTCCGGTTTCCCCTTCTTTTGCCAATTTTTCAAGATATGGAACCGTGGCTTGAAGCAGCGAAAAAATAATTGACGCATTAATATAAGGCATTATTCCAAGAGTAAAAATGGAAAGCCGTGAAAGTGCTCCGCCGGCAAACATATCCATAAATCCAAAGAGCGTGTGCGCTTGCGCCGCAAAAATCGCTTTAAAAGCCGCAATATCGATACCAGGAATAGGTATAGCAACGCCTAATCTGTAAACTACTATTATCAGCGCAGTAAAAACAATCTTTTTTTTTAATTCAGGTACTTTAAATATATCTCCAAAAGATTCAATCATAATTTCAACTCTTTAAAAATGCAAATAAAATATTCGGCGATATAAAAAAATAGACGCTTCTACCGGCAATATTTATTATTTCGCGATTTCTTTTTTCAGGATTATCGCCTCGCCGCCAGATTTTTTTATTTTTTCCGCAGCAGATTGCGAAAATTTGTCTGCAGTTATTTTGAATGACTTTTCAAGTTTACCTGTTCCGAGAATTTTTATTGGATTATTGCCTTTAAGCAAACCCTTAGAAACAAGAACTTCTCTGTTTATTTCGGAATTAACATCGAAAATGGAGTCAAGAGTCCCGACATTTATTACAGAATATTCTTTTCTAAAAATATTGGTAAAACCTTTTTTGGGAATTCTGCGCAGAATTGGCATCTGTCCGCCTTCAAAACCCGGGCGGGTGCCTCTGCCTGAACGAGAGTTTTGTCCCTTCATACCTCTGGTTGCCGAACCACCATGCCCGGAACCTTGCCCGCGACCCACTATTTTTCTTCTATGTTTTGAACCTTTTGCCGGTCTTAAATCAAATAATTTCATAACTCACCGTAAAACAATCAAGCAGCCAACGCTTCTTTTGCCTTCCCTTTGCCTCTTATTTTTTCCACATCCTCTTTGTAACGAAGATTAGACAACGCGTCCAAAGTGGAATATACCACATTAAAAGGATTTGAACTCCTTAAAGATTTTGTAAGAACATCCTTAACTCCGCATGCTTCGAGAACTGCTCTTACTCCGCCTCCGGCAATTAGTCCGGTACCTGCAGAAGCAGGCCTCAAAAGAACTTTTCCGGCGCCGAAAGCGCCGATTATTTCATGCGGAATAGTAGTTCCCTGAATATTTACTTTTATGGAATTTTTTTGAGCCATATTATTCCCTTTTAAAATGGCAGCCTGAACAGTATTCGCTTTTCCAAGTCCTGCGCCCACTGTACCGTTTTCGTCACCAACAACCACAAGAGCGTTAAAAGACATTCTTTTTCCGCCTTTGACAACCTTACATACTCGATTGATAGCCACAACTATTTCTTTTTTTATTTCCATATTCATTAAAAATTGCGTAGGGAAACCCTTGATACAATTTTTCCTTTTTAGAATTTCAATCCTGCTTCTCTTGCCGAATCTGCAAGAGCCTTAATCCTGCCGTGATATAAATATCCTCCGCGGTCAAACACAACCTTTTTAATGCCTAACGCCAATGCTTTGCCGCCGGCAGTTTTGCCTAATTCGGATGCCGCTTTAATATTCGCGGAATTTTTCATTTTTAAAGTTTTCGACGACACGGATAACAGAGTACAGTTGTCCAAATCATCTATAAATTGCACATAGAGATACTTATTGGATCTGCCAACAGTCATCCTTGGCATATCTTTGGTGCCGAAAATATCTTTTTTTATCCTTTTTTTCCTTAATAAAAACGCACGTTTTTTATCAGATAACATATTACTTCTTGGCGCCTCCACCCGCACTGCCAGCAGCTCCCGCACCGCCTGCACCTATTGCTGATTTGCCGGGCTTCTTGGCTATCCTTTCTCCCGCATATTTAACCCCTTTTGCTTTATACGGATCAGGAGATTTGCTCATCCTTATTTGAGAAGCAAAAAAACCGAGTTTTTCTTTATCCGGAGATTTAAGTGTTATAGAAATGCCCTTGGGATCAACCGCTGCCTCTATTTCTTTTGGTATATCAAATTCCACAGGATGCGAATATCCGAGTAATAATGTTAATTTGCTTCCCGCGAGCTGCGCTTTATAGCCGACCCCTGTGATTTCCAGTTTTTTTTCATATTTTTTCTGCACTCCGGAAACCATATTGTTAATTATTGCCCTGACAGTCCCTTGCATGGCGTCGCTACCGTTGATAGTTACGGGTTTCACTGTAAGAATACCGTTTTCAACAGATACCGTTACCCTTGGATCAAACTGTTTTACCACAGTGCCCACCGGACCCGCGACAGTAACATTGCCGTTATTAATTGTTATTTTAACACTTGCCGGAAAAACTACCGGCTTATCACCTATTCTGCTCATAAATATCACCTTAAAACAAGTAATCGTAACCGATAAAATATAAAGTTTAACGGTTACAACTCCTTTCTACCAAATATAGCAAATAACTTCCCCGCCGGCGTGTTCTTCTCTCGCCTTTGAATCTGTTTTTATCCCATACGGAGTGGAAATTATAGCAATCCCTATGCCTCTTAAAACACGTCGGATTAACTTTGCCCTGGTATAAACTCTGCGCGAAGGTTTAGATACGCGTCTTATACCTTTTATTACAGGCTGCCCGTCCGCAGTATATTTTAAAAATATTTTCAATATCCCTTGTTTTTTATCCTCTATTTTTTTATAATTGGCTATATACCCTTCATCTTTTAAAATCTTGGCAATATCCTCTTTCATCCTTGAAGAGGGTATTTCAACAACCTCTTTGGACTTCATACAGGCATTCTTTATTCTAACCAACATATCGGCTATCGTATCCGTATACATTTTCACCTCTGTGTAAAAAAACACGCAGATAATTCGCAGTTAACTAATTCGGCAGACTCTTATTTACCAGCTGGATTTCTTAACTCCGGGAATTAACCCGCTGTGCGCAAAATTTCTGAAACAAATCCTGCAAAGCCCGAAATCCCTAAGATATCCTCTCGGCCTGCCGCATATCCTGCATCTATTGTATCTTTTAGTGGCAAACTTCGGCGCTTTTCTCTGTTTTATAAGTAAACACTTTTTAGCCATAATTCAAATCCAATAATTAAATCCGTAAGGAAACTTAACTACAATATCTATTTTAATTTTCCTTCTTTCCCTTTGTTTCTTCCTTTCGTTTAAAAGGCATTCCCATATTTTCCAATAATTGTCTTGCTGCCTCATCCGTAGTCGCGGTGGTGACTATTGTAATATTCATTCCGCGGGCCTTTTCCGATTTTGTCGCAGATATTTCCGGAAATATATATTGTTCATTAAGACCGAGATTATAATTACCTCTTCCGTCAAAACCGAATTGATTGACGCCTTTGAAATCCTTTATTCTCGGAATCGCTATATTAACAAGACGATCGAGAAATTCATACATGCGTTGGCTGCGTAAGGTTACTTTAAGACCTATTGGCATACCCTGTCTCAATTTGAAAGCTGATATAGATTTTTTGGCAAATCTAACCTGCGGCTTTTGTCCTGTGATGCTTGCCAGTTCAGACGCAGCGCTATCTATGGCTTTCGGGTTCTCTTTGGCATCTGAAACTCCCATATTGATCACTATTTTAACCACTTTAGGAATCTGGTGCACATTGCTGCAGCCCAGACGGCCGGCCAATTCCGGAACTACAATTTCTGTATATGTTTTTTGCAATCTCGTCATAAATAAAATCAATTTCAATTACGTTAAAAGAATTCTTTTTCCCTTCCGTCAGCTACGAACAATTATCTTTTAACTGTAATCTTTCTTGCTCCTCTAAACTATCATTTCCCCGCATTTTCGGCATATTCGCGCCTTTTTCCCGTCCGGGAATTTCCCGGATTTCGGTCTGCCAGGTTTATTGCACTTGGGACATATCAACATAACCGAAGAAAGCTTTACAGGCGCTTCCTTTTCTTTTATACCGCCGGGATCTCCCTGCGTGGGTTTTGTATGCCTTTTAACAAAATTTATTTTTGTTACAAGCACTGTTCCCTTATCGCGAAAAACCTTTAATACTTCTCCGCTTTTGCCCTGTTCATCACCGGAAATCACAATTACTTTATCTTTTTTCTTAATTAACATTTTTTTATCCGAAATATAATATGGTTTCAAACAACTTCTGGCGCAAGAGATATAATTTTCAAAAAATTCTTCTCTCTCAATTCGCGAGCGACAGGACCGAAAATTCTCGTGCCTTTCGGTTCCCCTTCATCCGTTATAATTACGGCGGCGTTATCATCAAACTTGATATAACTTCCGTCTTTTCTTCTTACTTCTTTATGGCATCTCACTATAACAGCGCGGACTTTTTCGCCTTTTTTTACAGTGGCGGTCGGTATGGAATCAAAAACTGAAGCTATAATCACATCTCCCAGAGACGCGTATCTTCTTTTACTCCCTCCGAGCATTCTGAAACATCTTATTTTCCTTGCCCCTGTATTGTCAGCCACTTCCAATATAGTACGTTCTTGTATCATTTTATTCTCAGCAATCAGGCATCAACAATGCCGTTATTTTGCCGCCTTTACTATAACCCATTTCTTGTTTTTTGACAAAGGCTTTGATTCTGTCATAATGACCTTGTCGCCGACATGAGTGACATTGGCGGCATCATGAGCAAAAAACTTAGTCCTTTTTTTAACAACTTTTCCATAAACAGGATGATGTCCTATCCAGTCAACGCGGACAATCCTTGTCTTATCCATTTTATCAGAAATCACAACTCCGGGTATTTTATTTTTCATATCAATTTAAACAAAAGCGGCAGTAAAATTATTTCTTTGCCTTAGCCGCAGTCAACAACCTCGCAATTTCTCTTCTAATCTTTCTTATTTCCAATGGGTTTTTCAACTTAGCAGTTTTATTGGAAAACTTTAGATTAAACAATTTTTCTCTTGCTTCGTGTATTCTAAGATTCAATTCTTCCGGACTCAAATCTTTTATATTCTGCTCTTGGGTATCTTTTGCCATATTTAAAATATCCTATCGAAAAATTTACTCTTCTCTCGCGATAAATTTGCTGCGAACCGGCAATTTATGGGATACGAGAGTAAATGCCTTTTTGGCATCTTCCAGAGACAAACCTTCCAACTCAAACATCACCCTGCCTGGTTTAACAACCGCCACCCAGCCTTCAGGCAGTCCTTTACCTTTGCCCATTCTTGTTTCAGCAGGCTTTTTTGTGAACGGCTTGTCCGGAAATATCCTGATCCAAACCTTTCCGCCTTTTTTTAACGCTCTTGTAAGCGCAATTCTTGAAGCCTCTATCTGTTGTGCGGTTATCCAGGCGGATTCCAAAGTCAGCAGTCCGTATTCTCCGAAACTGACTCTTGTTCCTCCTGATGCCGCGCCTTTCATTCTTCCACGCTGCTGTTTTCTATATTTTACTCTTTTCGGTGACAACATTGTCTTCTTCCTCTTCCAGAATTATTTCGTTGCTTACATCCTCGACAACCGCGGAGGTATCCGGTACGCTTATATCCTCAGGCTTTTCCACAAGGCGGGCTTCAGCCACAAGTTCTTTTTCGCTTTTCCTAAAAAGTTCTCTCTTGAAAATCCATACCTTAACGCCTATCAAACCCATTTTCGTGAATGATTCGGCAAAGCCGTAGTCAATATCTGCTCTAAATGTCTGAAGCGGGATTCTGCCTTCTTTCATCCATTCCGTACGGGCGATTTCAGCGCCGCCGAGACGACCGCTTACTTTAACTTTTATTCCCAAAGCGCCGGAAGACATAGCTTTTTCAATTGCCTTTTTAACAGGATATCTGTAAGATCCTCTTTTCAAAAGCTGCATGGCTATACCTTCTGCAACTAATTGCGCGTTGATTTCCGGATTTTTAATTTCTAAAATATTAACTATTGTCTTTCTGCCGGAAATATCTTCAAGTTCGCTTTTAAGATTTTCCACATCCGCGCCTTTTTTGCCTATAACAAGACCGGGCCTGGCAGAAAATATGTCAACTTTCAAGTATTTGCCTGCGCGTTCAATTCTTATTTTAGAAATTGCCGCGAATTTCAGCCGCTCTTTTACAAATTTTCTAATTCTGTAATCTTCTTCCAAAAAATCAGGCATATTTTTCGGAGAAAACCATTTGGAATCCCAATCAATTACATATCCAAGTCTTAAGCCTTTAGGATGAATTTTTTGTCCCATAAATATCAGTTATTAAGCGCAAAATATAAAGTATAAATATTAATTTACACTTGAAAATTTTAACCTTTAACCGCCTCTCGTATCTCCTACGACTATTGTCAAGTGGCACATTTTTCTTTTATAAGGATTACCCCGACCAAGGGAACCAGCACGCATTCTTTTTATAGGGGGTCCCATGGTAACCCAAGCTTTTTTTACATAAACGGTATCAGGATTTTTCAATCTGCCCGCGTTAGCGATAGCAGATTTTAACGTCTTGATAACCAGTCCGGAAGGCGATTTGACCAAAAACATAAGAATATTCATTGCCTCTGACGCTTTTTTACCTCTTATCAAATCAAGCACCTGTCCAACTTTTCTGTATGAGTATCTTGCGAATTTTGCTTTTGCTGTAGCTTCCATAAAAACCATTAGTAAATCGCGAAAACTGAAGCATAATTAAATATCTGCGAATGCCTCTCGCTGTATTTTACTTTATCCTTTTGTTTATGTTTTATCGGCAGCTTCCTTTGTATGAGACGCACCGTGACCTTTAAAAAACCTTGTGGGGGCGAATTCACCTAATCTGTGTCCCACCATATTTTCAGTTACATATACATTTATGAACTTTCTGCCGTTATGAACACTAAATGTATGACCTACAAACTCAGGAGAAATAACTGAAGCGCGAGCCCATGTCTTTATAGGCGTTTTTCTGCCTTCCTTGTTTAATTTTTCAACTTTCAAAAATAATTTTTCGTCTATATACGGCCCTTTTTTGGTTGATCTGCTCATTATTGCACCAATTGAAAATTGTAAAAGGAAAATTGTAAATTAACGTCTGTATATTCCTTCTTCAACCTTCTTTTTTCCTTTGTTTTTATCTGACCCCTTTCGGTCTTCTTTTAACAATATATCTGTTAGTCCATTTTCTTCTTGAGCGAGTTTTATAACCTTTTGCCGGCTGATTCCACGGTGATACGGGATTTTTATTGCCTTTGGATTTCCCGCGGCCGCCGCCGTGAGGATGATCAACGGTATTCATTGCTGTTCCGCGAACCGTTGGTCTGATTCCAAGATGCCTGCTTCTTCCGGCTTTACCAAGCGTTATGTTTGAATGTTCAAGATTGCCCATCTGGCCTATTGTGGCATAACATTTTACAGATATTTTTCTAATCTCGCCGGAGGGCATTCTTATATCCGCATAATCGCCTTCTTTCGCCATAATCTGCGAAACTCCGCCTGCGCTTCTTACAAGTTTTCCGCCTTTGCCAGGGACAAGTTCTATATTGTGAACTTCAGTGCCAACAGGTATTGCCGAAATAGGCAATGAATTTCCGATTTTTATTCCGGAATTCTCTCCGCTCATAATCCTGCTGCCGACTTTTAATCCCACAGGACAAAGAATATATCTCTTTTCCCCATCATCATATTTTACAAGAGCAATTCGCGCTGATCTATTAGGATCATATTCTATTGCCACCACATTCGCGAACATATCCCTTTTATCTCTGCAAAAATCTATAATGCGATACATCCTTTTATGCCCACCGCCATGATGGCGCACAGTCAATCTGCCGGTATTATTCCTGCCGCCACTTTTACGTATAGGCACCAAAAGAGATTTCTCGGGTTTAGTCTTGGTAATACCGGAGAAATCTTCGGTAGTTATGAACCGTCTCGACGGCGTATATGGATTATATATTTTTATAGCCATAATTGCTTCAGTGTAAAGTTCAGGCGGCAAGTGCAAAGAAAAATTCAAATCCATTCTTACATTACACATTCCACTTTTAACATTCCACTGCCTTTGTTACACTCCTTCGACTATTTTTATCGTCTGACCGGGCTTTATTTTTACGATAGCTTTCTTGAAATCAGGACGGAATCCGGATTTCGAACCCATCCGTCTTTCTTTGCCGGAAACTATACTCGTATGAATGCCCACGACATCAACTTTAAACATCTGTTCAATAGCTTGTTTTATCTGATGTTTATTGGCTGTTTTTTCCACTGCGAAGACATATTTTTGCTGTTTCTCCTTCAACAATGTTGCCTTTTCTGTTATTATCGGCTTTTTTATTACATTATAAATATTCATAAATCTTTTATATCTCCGCTATGCTTCCGATGCGTTCAACTGCTTCCTTTGTGAATACTATTTTATCATATTTAAGAACATCGTAAGTGTTGAGACCGTCTATATCAGTTACTTTCAAATTTTTCATATTCCTGGATGCCCTGCTTACATCAGCATCCCGTTTGGCAATAACAATCGCGCTTGCCGCTGCAGGTTCAAAAATTCTACCGATGTTTTTCATTATGTTTGCCATTTCTTTTGTTTTAGGAAGCTTTACTTTCAAATCTTCCACAACAATTATATTCCCGTCTTTTGCTTTGGAGGAAAGAGCTGACAACAGCGCTCCGCGAACTTTTTTCTTAGGCATCGCAAAAGAAAAATCGCGCGGCTTCTTTGCGAAAATCACTCCTCCGTGCCTCCATAATGGAGATCTGATACTGCCGGCGCGGGCGCGGCCCGTACCTTTTTGTTTCCACGGTTTTCTGCCTGAGCCTGATACTTCCGCGCGGGTTTTGGCAGCGTGCGTACCCTGCCTCTTATTGCGCATATACCATTCAACCACTTCATGCATAAGAGGAATATTTATTCTCGCTTCAAAGACAGCGGACGGCAATTCTATATTGCTTAATTTATCACCTTTAAGATTATATAAATTTACTTCCATATCTTATTTTTTCGCACCTTTTTTTGCTCCGCCTTTTTTCCCTGACACAGCAGCAGAAGCAGGTTTCGATTTTATCCTTTTTATCGTTTCTCTTATATTTAACAAGCCGTTCTTTACTCCTGGCACGGCTCCTTTGATCAGCATAATATTGCTTTCAGGAATTACCTTTGCAACCTCCAACTTTTGAACTGTTACTTTTTCATTTCCCATCCTGCCTGCCATGCGCGTTCCTTTGAGAACTCTTTGAGGCCGTTGCGCGCCGAGTGCGCCAGGATGACGCTGTCTGTCGGATTGACCGTGAGTGCTTGGCCCGCCGCCGAATCCGTGTCTTTTCATTACGCCGGCAAACCCGTGACCTTTGGAAAGTCCCGAAACATCCACATAATCTCCTTCAGAAAAAATATCGCATTTTATTTCCTGCCCGAGTTTATATTTCTGCGGGTCTGAAATTCTGAATTCCGTTAATTTGGAAAAACATCCGATGCCGCTTTTTTTCATATGACCCGCAAGCGGTTTGTTGACATCTTTTTCCTCCTTAACACCGAACCCTATTTGCAGGGCGGAATAGCCATCCGTAGAATCCGTTTTTATCTGCGTAACCACGCAAGGCCCTGCGGATATTATTGTTACAGGCACTGCTTCGCCCGCAGCTGTAAATATCTGTGTCATTCCAATTTTTTTGCCCAAAATTTGTTTCATATAAATTACCCAATAAATTAATTACGCCTTTATTTCAACATCCACTCCGGAAGGCAGATCCAGTTTCATCAACGCATCAACAGTTTGGGGAGTAGGCTGCAAAATATCCACCAACCGTTTATGTATCCTCATTTCAAATTGCTCCCGGGACTTTTTGTCTGTATGCGGCGAGCGCAAAACAGTGTATTTTTTTATCCTAACAGGAAGCAGCACAGGACCGGAAACAGTAGCACCCGTGCGTTTTGCCGTCTGGATTATCTCAGCCAATGACTGATCAAGAATTTTGTGGTCGTAAGACCTCAATTTTATTCTTATCTTTTCGGATTGAGCTAATTGTTGTGCTTTTGCCATAATAAAACCAATTAAAATTACACAAGGAACACTTTAAATTATATTGATTAATTTTATCTTGTGTAATATTCCTTTTTTCTCCTTAGTTTTGACTTTACCTTTATTCAATAACTTCAGTTACCACTCCGGAACCGACTGTGTGTCCGCCCTCGCGAATAGCAAATCTAAGTTCTTTTTCCATAGCTATAGGAGTTATAAGCTCTCCAACAATCTCCACATTATCTCCGGGCATAACCATCTCTACTCCGGCTGGAAGATTTACAATCCCGGTAACATCCGTGGTCCTGAAATAGAATTGCGGCCTATATCCGTTGAAAAAAGGGGTATGCCTTCCGCCTTCGTCTTTCGTAAGAATATATACCTGCCCCTTAAATTTTTTATGAGGTGTAATGGAACCCGGAGCAGCTATAACCTGTCCGCGCTCTACGTCTTCCTTTTCAACACCTCTCAAAAGCACTCCGACATTGTCTCCTGCATGAGCTTCGTCTAGAATCTTTCTGAACATCTCAACGCTTGTAATTACGGATTTCTTTGTGTCTTTTATTCCTATAATCTCTATGTTGTCGCCAACTTTGATAACTCCGCGCTCAATTCTGCCGGTTGCTACTGTGCCGCGGCCTGTAATTGTGAACACATCTTCCACGCTCATTAAGCAGGGTTTATCAATCTCGCGTTTCGGCTCCGGTATCGTGCTGTCTATCGCGTCCATAAGTTTCCATATTGAACCTTCTCCTACATCGCTTTTTTCTCCCTGCATTGCCTTAAGAGCGCTTCCCCTGATAATCGGAACTGTATCTCCAGGGAAATCGTATTTTTTCAACAAATCTCTAATTTCCATTTCAACAAGATCCAATAATTCAGGATCGTCAACCAAATCAACTTTATTAAGATATACTACTATATAAGGAACGTTTACCTGTCTGGCAAGAAGGATATGTTCCCTTGTTTGAGGCATAGGACCGTCGGCAGCGCTGACAACCAGTATCGCGCCGTCCATCTGAGCTGCGCCTGTAATCATATTTTTTACATAATCGGCATGGCCCGGACAGTCGATATGCGCATAATGTCTTTTTTCAGTTTCATACTCCACATGGCTGATCGCTATTGTAAGAATCTTTGTATCGTCGCGACGACCCTGGGATTCCGACGCTTTAGCCACTTCGTCATAACTGACAAATTTCGAAAAACCCTTTGCTTCAAGTACTTTAGTTATCGCTGCAGTAAGAGTGGTTTTGCCATGATCTACGTGTCCTATAGTTCCGACATTAACGTGCGGTTTTGTCCTATTAAATTTTTCTTTTGCCATAAACATCCTCCTCGTCCGCGATTTTTGCGGAAATCTGTAACATATTTCCGAAGGTTTAATCAACAACCTTCTATTTTATATTTCTTAATTACTGCTTATGATATACCTAATATTTCTTTCATCATCTTTTCTGGAACTCTATCGTAAAAAGCAGGTTCCATCACATAAGTCGCTCTGCCTTGCGAAAGAGATCTCAACGCTGATGCGTATCCGAACATATTGGACAGCGGAACCAATCCGGAAACAGTATGAACTTTTTTGCTTTCAACCATATTTTCTATTCTGCCGCGGCGCGAATTTATATCAGCCAAAATATCTCCGAGATATTCCTCGGGAGTTACCACTTCCAGTTTCATAATCGGTTCAAGAAGAACCGGAGCAGCAGAAGCCAATCCGTCTTTTACAGCTATGGAAGCAGCTGTTTTAAATGCTATGTCTGAAGAATCCACTTCGTGATAAGAACCGTCCGTAAGCGTAACTTTTACGTCCACTACAGGATAATTGCCGAGCGGTCCTGAATCAAGAGCACCGGCAACACCTTTTTGTATGGATGAAAAATATTCTCTTGGAATACGGCCTTCTCTTATTTTATTTATAAATTCAAATCCTTTGCCTTTTTCATTAGGTTCCACAGTAAGCACGACATGTCCGTATTGCCCATGGCCTCCGGTTTGCCTTATGAATTTGCCTTCAGATTCGCTTGATTTTGTTATTGTCTCTTTATAAGCCACCTGGGGTTTGCCTACATTCGCTTCCAGATCAAACTCTCTCTTCATTCTATCAATAATTATTTCCAAATGCAACTCTCCCATACCAGAAATAATTGTTTGGCCTGTTTGCTCATCTATTTTATATTTAAAAGTAGGATCTTCGTTTAAAAGTTTTGTAAGTGATTTGGAAAGTTTTTCATCGTCGGATTTTGTTTTGGGCTCTATGGCAAGCCATATGACAGGGTCCGGGAATTTTATATTTTCAAGAAGTATAGGTTTTTTTTCTTCGCAAAGAGTGTCCCCGGTAAATGTATTTTTCAATCCTACAAGCCCGGCTATATCCCCGCTGGACACAGAATCCACCTCTTCTCTGCTATTAGCATGCATTTTAACTATTTTCGATATGCGCTCGTAAGAATTTCTTGTGGAATTATATACTGTAGTGCCTTTTGAAAGAACTCCCGAATACACTCTTATATAGGTCAATTGACCAGCATACGGATCAGTTTGAATCTTGAAAGCAAGCACGCATAACGGATCTTCTTTTCCTGACTTGACCGGCACTTTCTCTCCAGTGTCAGGGTCTACGCCTTCCACTGAAGCCACTTCGACAGGAGAAGGCAAATATTCCACAACTGCGTTAAGAAGGAACGGAATTCCTTTATTTTTAAGGGAAGAACCGGAAAGAACAGGCACTATTTTTCCGGCAATAGTCAGTTTTCTTAATGCGGTATTAACTTCTTCTTCGGTAATCTTTCCGACACCGCATAAAAATTTGTCTAAAATTTTTTCGTCGGCTTCCGTCGCGGCCTCAAGAACTTTTATTCTGTATTTGGACACCAAACTTCTCATCTCATGCGGAATTTCTATTTCTTCGACATTGTTGTCGGCATCTTCAATATATTTATAAGCTTTCATAGTGATAAGATCTATCAGACCCAACAATTTGTCTTCGCTGCCTATTGGCAGTTGCAATATCAAAGGATTTGCCGATAGTTTCTTTCTGACTTGATCAACAACATTAAAAAAATCGCTTCCTGTTCTGTCAAGTTTATTTACAAAAATTATACGCGGTATATTGTATTTGTCCGCCTGACGCCAAACAGTCTCAGATTGCGGCTGAACTCCACCGACTGCGCAAAAAACGACCACAGCACCGTCAAGGACACGCAATGATCTTTCAACCTCTGCGGTGAAATCCACATGACCGGGAGTATCAATAATGTTTATTCTATGATTGTTCCATTCGCAGGTAGTGGCGGCTGAAGTAATTGTAATGCCTCTTTCCTGTTCCTGTTCCATCCAGTCCATTGTAGTTGTGCCCTCATCCACATTGCCGGCCCTGTGAATCCTGCCTGTATGGAACAGCATTCTCTCGGTAGTAGTGGTTTTCCCGGCATCTATATGAGCGACAACACCAATATTCCTGATTAATGATATATCTGTCATTTGTTTAATTTCTTCTTTCAAAAAAGTTTTCATAAACTCAAATTTATTCCCGTGCTATATTTTTAAAACTTACCAACGATAACTCGCAAACACCTTGTTCGCCTCAGCCATACGATGCGTATCATCTTTTTTCTTTATCGAATTGCCCGTGTTGTTGGAAGCGTCTATTATTTCCGAAGCAAGACGAACATGCATCGGCTGACCTTTTCTCTGACGGGCATACATCAAAATCCATCTCAGAGCCAAAAGAACTCCGCGAGAGTGCCTGACTTCGACAGGCACCTGATAAGTGGCGCCTCCCACTCTGCGCGGCTTTATTTCAAGAAGCGGTTTTACATTTTTGATCGCTTTTTCAAAAACAGATACTGGCTCCTGCTGAGTTTTTTCTTTTATCAAATCAAGCGCTCTGTAAAATATATTTTCCGCTTTTGTAAGTTTTCCCATTTTTAAAATGTTTTTAATGAGAACAGATGCTGCTATATTATGATATTTAAAATCAGGCTCTACTGGCTCTCTTTGTATTTTTCTTTTTTTTCTTGACATAAAATTCCTTATCGAACTCTATTAAACGGCGGCAGACGATTTCGCGGAACCCTTTTTGGGCTTTTTGGCGCCGTATTTTGAGCGGCCTTGCGCTCTGCCTTCGACACCCGCGGTATCCAAAGTACCTCTTATTATATGGTACCTGACTCCGGGAAGATCTTTCACCCTTCCGCCGCGCACAAGCACAATCGAGTGCTCCTGCAGATTATGTCCTATGCCGGGTATGTAGGCAGCGACTTCCATTCCCGAACTGAATTTCACTCTTGCTACTTTTCTCAAAGCAGAGTTCGGTTTCTTCGGAGTGGTTGTGTAAACCCTCGTGCATACCCCGCGTTTCTGCGGCGAATTTTTCAAAGCCGGCGTCTTGCTTTTCCGGCTTTCCATTTTTCTTCCGTTACTAATCAATTGGTTTATTGTCGGCATAATAATGTTATCTATTTTACAATTTTTTTTTTATTTGTCAAGTATTTTTATATTTTTTTTATTTTTTTAATCCGGTTCCCGTCGGTATTAAGTGTCCGATAATTACATTTTCTTTTAGTCCGAGTAAATTATCCACCGCGCCTTTCACCGCTGAATCCGCGAGAACTCTTGTAGTTTCCTGGAAAGATGCCGCCGAGATAAATGACTTGGACGAGAGAGCGGCTCTTGTTATTCCGAGCAGAACGGTCTGTGCTTCGGCAGCAGTACCTTTTTTCTTGACGATCTTTTCGTTTACCGAGTCAAAATCAAATTTATTCACCAACTCTCCGACGAGAAATTCCGTGTCGCCGGATTTTTCCACTCTCAAATTCAACAACATCTGTCTGACTATGATTTCAAAATGTTTATCATTGATCGTAACACCCTGAAGTCTGTATACTCCCTGCAGCTCTTTTACGAGATATTCCTGAACTCCTTTTACTCCGAGAACATTCAGCACGTCATGAGGATTTATGGAACCGTCGGTAATGGGTTCTCCTACGAATACTCTGTCGTTTTCGTAAACAATAAGATGTTTGCCGTGAGGGATAGAATATTCCTTTTTCAGTCCTGTATCGCTTTCAACTGTAACGAGAGTAAGTCCTTTGGAAGAAACTCCTATTTTCACAGTGCCTTCCAGTTCAGACACTATAGCGGAATTTTTAGGTTTCCTGGCATCAAATATTTCATTTATCCTAGGCAAACCTCCCGTTATATCCTTTATTTTTGAAACCGAACGGGGAATTTTTGCTATAACATCGCCTATATGCACGGGTTGTCCGTCGTGCACGACTATATTGGTGCCTATAGGCAAAGGATAAGCTGTAACCTTTTTGTTTGAACCGGGCTCCGATATCTCCACGCGCGGATTCTTCTTTTCGGTTCTATGCTCTATAATAACATGCTCAATCTGCTGTGTAATCTTATTTTCTATTTCCCGCATGGTTTCGCCTTCAATGACGTCTTTCCAGACCGCCTTACCTTCATGCTCGGAAACAATCGGTAAAGTATATAAATCCCATTCTGCTATAACGGTGTCTTTGGGAACTTTTTTATCTCCTTTGAAGTTTATTTCGGCGCCGTACGGGAGTTTGTAACTGACCTTTGCCTTTTTATCTTTTTCAATAAATTCCAATATCACTTCAGCGTTGCGCGATACCACTATTATTTTTTCAGAACGATCTTTGATGGTTCTCAACTTGTAGAATTTAACGCTTGTATCCCTGTCTGTGGTTATATTCGCTTCCCTTACTATTCTGGATGCGGTTCCGCCGATATGGAATGTTCTCAGGGTCAACTGCGTCCCGGGTTCGCCTATGGATTGAGAGGCTATTATACCGACTGGTTCTCCAAGCTCTACATGTTTATTTGTCGCAAGATTAAGCCCGTAACATTTAGCGCAAACACCTGTTTTCGATTCACAGGTAAGCACAGACCTTATCCTTAAACGTTCTATTCCGGAAGCAGCTATCTGATCAGCCTGTTGCCTGGTAATAAGTTCTCCGGCTTTAACAATAAGTTCCTCTTTATATTCACCTTCGGGAGTTATTATGATGCCTACAATGTTGTCCAACGCGTACCTGCCGACTATTCTATCAGCCAGAGACTCAATAACTCCGTCTCCTGAAACTATGGCGTCCACTTTTATCCCGTTAAGAGTTCCGCAATCTTCTTCCGTTACGACAACATCATGCGCCACATCCACAAGCCGTCTGGTAAGATACCCGGCTTCTGATGTTTTTAAAGCAGTGTCAGCCAGACCTTTTCTTCCTCCGTGAGTGGAAATAAAATATTCCAACACCGTAAGGCCTTCGCGGAAATTGGATTCCACGGGCTGTTCTATTATCTCGCCGACTTCTCCGGTAAGCCGTTTGGCCGGTTTTGCCATAAGGCCTCTCATACCGCCCAATTGCCTGACCTGGGCGCGGCTGCCTCGGGCTCCCGAATCCGCCATCATAAACAGAGAATTGAATTTCGGAGCATCCTTTTTGTAAGGCATGGTATCCTGATTTTTCATCTCTTCAAACATCCTGTCGCTGACCTTATCTGTTGTCTGCGTCCATATATCTATGACATTATTATATCTCTCGGCATTTGTTATAACGCCTTTGTGGGCCTGTTCTTCTATCTCACGGACCTCTTTACGGGCTTGAGAAATCAATTGGGATTTATCCGGAGGTATAAGCATATCATCTATACTAATGGATATACCGGAAAGCGTGGCATATCTGAAACCTGTTTTTTTAAGATTATCCAGCAGCGGCACCACAGATTCCTCGCCGAGTTCGCTAAAACATCTTTCCACTAAAACCGCGATATCTTTTTTATTTATTGTTTTATTAATAAACCTTAGTTTCTCCGGCAGAAAATTATTAAACAATACACGTCCGACGGTAGTATAGCTTTTCCATTTGTCGCAACGTCTCATATCAGCCGCGGAAACATCTTTTTCTAAAATATCAGTTATGCCTTTTACTTTAATTCGGGCATGCAGATCTATGGAGTTATTCTGATAAGCAGTTATAACTTCGTCAAAATCGCTGAAAATCATGCCCTCTCCTGGAACCCCATGTTTTTCCTTAGTCAAATAACAACATCCGAGCACCATATCTTGGGTCGGTATGGAAATAGGACGGCCACTCGCGGGACTGACTATGTTTTTGGTGGCCATTATTCTCTCTTTAACTTCCGCGAGAGCACCTTCCGATAAAGGAACATGAACAGCCATCTGGTCACCGTCGAAATCGGCGTTAAACGCGGAACAAGTGAGAGGATGAAGGCGTATGGCCTTACCTTCTATAAGAACAGGATTAAACGCCTGTATTCCGAGACGATGAAGAGTAGGGGCTCTATTGAGCATAACAGGATGTTCTTTGGTTATAGATTCCAGAATATCCCAAACCTCAACTCTTTGCTTTTCAAGAAAACGTTTCGCGGATTTCAGCGACGAAGCCAAGCCGCGTTTCATAATTTCTCTTATAATATAAGGCTTGAACAATTCCAATGCCATTTCCTTTGGAAGACCGCATTGATCAAGACGGAGTTCAGGTCCTACAACTATCACGCTTCTACCCGAATAGTCAACCCTTTTTCCGAGCAAATTCTGACGGAATCTTCCATTCTTGCCTTTTATGATATCCGAAAGAGATTTAAGAGGTCTGTTCCCTGCTCCGGTTACTGCTCTGCCGTTCGAACCGTTCTCAATCAAAGAATCCACGGCTTCCTGCAGCAATCTTTTTTCATTGTGAATCATAAGTCCTGGAGATTTAAGCGATTCCAGATGTTTGAGACGATTGTTCCTGTTGATTATTCTTCTGTAAAGATCATTCAAATCCGACGCGGCAAACCGGCCGCCTTCCAAAGGGACCAACGGCCTGAGATCCGGGGGCAGCACGGGAAGCACTGTAAGAACCATCCATTCGGGTTTAACGCCTGATGCTATAAAACCGTTTATCAGCCGTAACCGTCTGATTAGTTTCGCGGCGTTGGCATCCGACTTTTCTTTTTTAATCTCCTCGCGCAACTGTTTCGCTTCTTTTTCAAGATCAATCTGTTTTATGAGTTCCAAGATGGCTGAACCGCCGATTCCCACCTTAAATTTAAGTCCCGGCTCGTTTTTATACGCTCCGTATTCTTCATCTGTAAGCGTCTGCTTGACATGCAAAGGAAGTTTAGATTCATTTTTATCTACAGAAAGAACAACATATTTAGCGCAGTATATTATTTTCTCTATATCACTGAGTTTAATATCCAAAAGAATTGAAAGTTTGGACGGCGTTTTCCTGAAATACCATAGATGAACTATCGGAGTAGCAAGTTCTATGTGACCCATCCGTTCCCGCCGCACTTTGGATTCCGTGACCTCGACTCCGCATCTGTCGCAGACCACTCCTTTATATTTAAACCATTTATATTTTCCGCAGTTGCATTCAAAATCGCGCACAGGACCGAAAATCTTTTCGCAGAAAAGACCGTCTCTCTCCGGTTTGAATGTTCTGTAATTGATAGTTTCCGGCTTTTTCACCTCTCCATGGCTCCAAGAACGAATTTGAGTAGGAGAAGCAAGCGTTATCTTTATTTTGTTAAAATCGGAATAATTTAATTCGGGCGTTGTTTTTTTATTTTTCATCGCACACCTCACTTTAATAATTCCATGCTAAGACCCAGCGATTGAAGTTCTTTGACCAGGACCTTGAAGGATTCCGGTATGCCCATATAAGTAATGGGTTTGTCGTTAATTATTGACTCGTATGTTTTTGTCCGGCCTACAACATCATCGCTTTTAATTGTAAGAAACTCCTGTAAAGTGTGGGCAGCGCCGTAACCTTCTATCGCCCAAACCTCCATTTCACCGAACCTCTGACCGCCGAACTGCGCCTTCCCTCCGAGCGGCTGACGGGTTATAAGAGAATACGGACCTGTGGAACGAGCGTGCATTTTATCTTCCACAAGATGTCCAAGTTTCATCATATACATGCATCCTATAGTGATTTTCTCCGCAAAAGGCACACCTGTTCTGCCGTCATAAAGAGTAATTTTGCAATTATTATCCGGAAGAAATTTTTCATTTGCTCCCTTGGAAACAGCATATCTCTTCGCAGCAGCGATCTGTTCTCGAATATCTTCTTCTTTTGCACTGTCGAAAACAGGACATATCATCTGTGTCGATGTAGTAATCCCGGCCCAACCCAGCATTATTTCCAGCATCTGCCCTATATTCATTCTGGAAGGAACTGAAAGAGGGGACACGACAACATCAACGGGACTTCCGTCCGGAAGATACGGCATATCTTCCACCGGAAGAATTTTCGCGACAACACCCTTATTGCCGTGCCTGCCGGAAACCTTGTCCCCAACTTGCAATTTTCGCATAGAGGCAATATATACTTTTACGACTTTGTTCACTCCGATAGGCAGTTCATTGCCGGTTTTCAAAGATTCTTTTTCCAATTTTTCAGAGGCTTTGATCTCCGACTGCCGCTTTTTGAAAAGTTCTTTTGCTTTTATAATCTCCGCATTTTTTTCGCTCTTTTTCAGTTTGGAAGATCTTATGGATTTAAGTTTTTCATCCAAAGCATTTTTAGCGAGAATTAATTCCTGCTCATATTTTTTTCCTATGCTTTCGCGGCGTTTCTTTTCTTCCGCTTTACTGAGTTTTTCCTTGCGTGTGAAAACCTTCACATCGCTTATCTTCCCTGTAACACCCGGCGGAACGCGCATAGAAGCGTCGACTACATCTTCCGCCTTTTTGCCGAATATTACTCTGAGTAAACGTTCTTCTGGAGTTGTTTGCTGATCTCCTCTCGGGGTAACCTTGCCCACAAGAATATCTCCGGGCGCTACAATACTGCCTATGGTTATAATACCGTTTTCATCTAAATTAAGCAAAGCGTCTTTTGAGACATTGGGAATATCCTTGGAAATCTCTTCGGGTCCTAATTTTGTGTCGCGCGCCTCTACTATAAATTCCTGAATATGGATGGATGTAAAAGTATCCTCTTTTATCAACCGTTCTGAAACAAGAACAGCATCCTCATAATTGTATCCCTCCCATGGCATAAAGGCCACTATAAGATTCTTGCCAAGAGCGAGATCGCCATTTTTAGTAGCAGGACCGTCTGCTATAATTTGACCTTTTTTTACAATATCGCCCTTCTTTACTATAGGAACCTGATCAATGCATGTATCCTGATTTGACCGCTGAAACTTTCTTAATTTATATACGGTTATATCGTTTTTATCCAAATCTTTAACGGCAATCTGTCTGGCATCCACGCTTAATACCTGTCCGTTTGACTTTGAAACTATTACGCTATGAGAATCCCTTGCCACAACATCTTCTATACCAGTGCCCACAATAGGACTTTCCGTCAAGAGCAACGGGACTGCCTGACGCATCATATTTGAACCCATTAAAGCGCGATTAGCATCGTCATGCGCGAGAAAAGGTATAAGTCCCGCAGAAACAGACACCATTTGTAAAGGAGATATGTCCATATAATTAACCTGAGAAGGGGGAACTGAAAGAATTTCCCCACCTTTTCTTGATGCCACAGCGGGACCCACCAATTTTCCAGATTTGTCAACATGAGAATTGGCCTGAGCGATGATCAATTTTTCTTCTCTGTCCGCGGTAAGATACTCTATTTTATCTGTAATTTTACCGTTTTGAACTAAACGATACGGCGTCTCAATAAGTCCATATTCGTTTACCTTGGCATAACAGGATAAAGATGTTATCAATCCCACATTTGGACCTTCAGGAGTTTCTATAGGGCAAACCCGGCCATAATGAGTGTGGTGGACATCGCGGACTTCAAATCCCGCCCTTTTTCTGTGCAAACCTCCGGGACCGAGAGCAGATAATCTTCTTTTATGAGTTAGTTCTGCAAGTGGATTAATCTGATCCATAAATTGGGATAATTGATGCGTGCCGAAAAATTTTCTTACTATTCCTATTACGGGTTGCGTGTTTAATATGGTTCTCGGAGTTAACAGTTTATGATCCTGCATATTCATTTTTTCTCTGGTAATTCTAACCATATGAGCAAGACCTATTCTTATCTGATTTTCAAGAAGTTCCCCTACGGCTCTTATTCTTCTGTTACCGAGATGATCGATGTCGTCTATTTCTCTGCCTGGAACGCCATTATTCAGATCAAGAACATATTTTATTACGGATATCAAATCTTCAAGAGTCAGAGTTTTTTTGGTATCCTTAGGGGTTTTCAAGCCGAGTTCTTCAAAAACCGGTTTTAACTTATCATTAATTTTATATCTTCCGACTTTGGATAAATCATATTTTTTAGGATTTTTCAATATCAGATTATCAAGAAAGGTCTCTGCGTGTTCAGGACTTATATATTCCATTGCCCTAATCTTTTTATATATATCCATAATGGCGTCCTGCTTTGTCCTATTTTTATCCAGAGCAAGTGTTTCATGTATGGTATTATCCGGAACAATCGTATCTTCAACAGTAAGATTGTTGACTATCACTTCAACAGTTTTTATTTTCTGGGATGCCGAAATAATTTTAATCTCGTCAGGGCCTATAGTTTTGTTCGACTCCAGAATTACTTCACCGGTAGATGTATCTATTATATCCGACGCTGTTATCCTTCCCGAAAGGCTGTCTCCGACAGGAAGCTTCTCAGTTTTATAAAAAGCTTTTAATATGTCCGCGTCTGTATCAAGACCGGTTGCGCGCAAAAGCGTTGTGGCGAGAAATTTTCTCTTTTTATCTATGCGGACCCATAACACATTATGTATGTCGAATTCAAACTCCACCCATGCGCCGCGGTAGGGAATTATTCTCGCAAAATACAACCGTTTACCGTAAGAAGAAATTTTGTTTTCTTCGTCTTCTTCGAAAATCACGCCCGGAGAACGATGCATCTGAGTGACAATAACTCTTTCCACGCCGTTTATTATAAACGTCGCATTCTGAGTCATCAAAGGCAAATCGCATATATACACATCCTGCTGCGAAATCTCTTTCGGGTTGCCTTTTTCCTGTTTTTTAAACAATCTAAAGGTTGCCTTCAGGGGAGCGGTATAGGAAGAATCTGTACTTAATGATTCTTCTTCGGTAAATTTAGGACTGTCGAATTGATACGAAACAAATTCCAGAGAATATTCTCCGTTTGTTGAAGAAATTGGAAAAACATCCGTAAAAGCAGCTTGCAATCCTATGGATTTACGCTTTTCAGGAACTGTTTCCATTTGAAGAAATTCTGCGAATGAATTTCTCTGCACCTCTATAAGATTCGGCAAATCCAAAACAGCGGGAATCCGGGCGAAATTGATTTTTTTCATGAATCACACCTCACGGTTATAAAACACATACCGTAAATAAAGTTGTTTCCATTTAATAAAATTCGTTATAAAAACAATAAAGATGGAAAACCCCAGCATTAATAAGTTAACCGGATACAACACAAAAAAATGACGGTTTACTTTATCTCTACTGTGGCACCTGCGTCGGTAAGTTTCTTCTTAATTTCTTCTGCTTGCGCTTTAGAAACATTTTCTTTGACCGGCTTAGGAGCGCCGTCTACAAGATCTTTTGCTTCTTTCAGCCCAAGACCGGTAATTTCCCGAACAGCTTTGATCACATTGATCTTTTGAGCGCCTGAAGACGCAAGAACAATCGTGAATTCAGTTTTTTCCGCAGCAGCAGGAGCGGAAGCGGTATTTGCAGCAGCAGGAGCAGCAAAACTTGCGGCTGAAACTCCAAATTTTTCCTCTAATAATTTCACCAAATCAGCAAGCTCCAAAACACTCATATTAGAGATTGCTTCTACAACTTCGTCTTTACCATTAACAGCCATATCTACACCTCCGAAATAAAATATTATTTTACACTATGATTTTTGTGTTTGTGCTGCCTTTAAAACCATTACTAAATTCATTAACGGGGCTGAAAGCACCGTTTGCAAAACTCTTATAGGAGATACTATGGTTCCCACCACAGAAGCCATAAGAGCATTTTCAGACACAAGCGCCGCGATTCTGGGAATATCATTGCCTGCAATGCATTCTTCGTCTATATAACATGCCTTTACGCCGAAATTCTTATTATTTTTTGAATAATCTAAAAGTTGATTCGTCATTTTTATAGGATCGTCTTTTCCGAAAATTACAGCAGTGGGCTCTTTAAGATGGTCGGAAAATCTTGCTACATTTTCAGAAGACAATTTTTCAAGCATCTTTTTCATAAGCCGGTTTTTTATTACATAAACAAGAGCTTGGTTGGATTTTAGTTTTTTTCTAAGATCCTCCATATCTTTTACATTCAGCCCTTTGTAACTAACCAGATAAAAATTGTTATAGTCTTTAAATTTATTTTCCAGCAATTCTATCATTGCCTTTTTTTGAAGTTTTGTTTTACTCATATTTTCCCCGTAAAAATAAAAAATTCTCCACCTACCGGTCACATTAAAGATGGAGAAATCATACAAAAACAAAATCAACATCTTAATGTCTCGGTTGGGCAATATATTACATTTACCGCAGGCAAAAATTTATAATAATTAAATGCCTGAATCTCGATCCGTAAATTGATGTTATTTAATTCCTCAGCGACATAACACGAGGAACCCAACTGTCTATGACATAAAAATCATAAGTAACAATTATAAAAATGAAAACAGAAAAATCATTGCTCACATTTTTAACTGTTGCCTACTTTTAAACTTTATAAAAATAAATCCCGGCGGCGTCCTACTCTCCCAACCGCGAATTAGCAGTAAGTACCATAGGCCCTTGTGATCTTAACTTCTGTGTTCGGAATGGGAACAGGTGTTTCCTCACAGGTATTACCGCCGGGAAAATCCTAAATATTATTTTTTCAACAAATCGCCTAATTTTCTCAAACTTCTTACAATTTCAAACATCTTTATGATTATCATAATATTGCTAATAACAGACAATATTATTAGAGTAATCAATGCTTGATAAATTATAGCGCTTAATTGCAAATCCATTTATTCTCCCTAAGAAAATTATTATTTCTTAAGTTGTTCTATGGAGTTCTGTAATTTTTCAATCGCTTTGGCAATGTCAAACAGTTTAATAATCAACATTATAACGATTACGCACGCACTGACAATACCGAGTACTCCCAAAATCATAACAAGATTAAAAATTTTACCAGCAACTTCTTCCATAGTAATCCCCCTTTGTGGATTATATTTTCAACCGTCTTATTGCACGGTTAAATTACTTAACTTATGTTGAAAAGATTAAAAAATATGGTCAAGTCGAACGGCCTATTAGTACGGGTCAGCTCAACATATTGCTATGCTTACACCTCCCGCCTATCAACCCCGTCATCTACGGGGGGCCTTCTTATCCCGATATTGCTATCAGAATTGCGAAATCTTGTTTTGAGGTCGGCTTCACGCTTATATGCTTTCAGCATTTATCCGTTTCGAACTTGGTTACCCAGCTATGCCGTTGACACGACAACTGGTACGCCAGAGGTTCGTCCAACCAGGTCCTCTCGTACTATGGTCAGCTCCTCTCAAATTTCATGCACCCGCAACAGATAGGGACCATACTGTCTCACGACGTATTGAACCCAGATCACGTACCCTTTTAATTGGCGAACAGCCAAACCCTTGGGACCTACTTCAGCCCCAGGATAGGACGATCCGACATCGAGGTGCCAAACTCCCTCGTCGATATGGACTCTTGGAGGGAATCAGCCTGTTATCCCCGGGGTAGCTTTTATCCGTTGAGCGATGGCAATACCACAATCATACCACCGGATCACTAGGCCCTGCTTTCGCATCTGCTCGACTTGTTTGTCTCGCAGTTAAGCCACCATATGCCCTTGCACTCGACACGCGATTTCTATTCGCGCTGAGGTGACCTTTGGACGCCTCCGTTATATTTTAGGAGGCGACCGCCCCAGTCAAACTGCCCATCTAACCCTGTTTTCCGCCCAGATAAATGGGACGAAATTAGAATCACAGACATATTAGGGTGGTATTTCACTGTTCCCTCCATCCCGGCCAAAACCAGGACTTCAAAGGGTCCCACCTATTCTACGCAAATAAGACCATAATTCAAGATTAGACTACAGTAAAGCTCCACGGGGTCTTTTCGTCTAGTTGCGGGTAGTAAGCGTCTTCACTTACAGCACAATTTCGCCGAATTCATCGTTGAGACAGCGCCCCCTTCGTTACGCCATTCGTGCAGGTCGGAACTTACCCGACAAGGAATTTCGCTACCTTAGGACCGTTATAGTTACGGCCGCCGTTTACCGGGGCTTCGATTCGCAGCTTCTCCGGACTTGCGTCCAAATGACCACTCCTCTTAACCTTCCGGCACCGGGCAGGCGTCAGACCCTATACATCAGCTTACGCTTTAAGCAGAGTCCTGTGTTTTTGTTAAACAGTCGCGGGGGCCTCTTTATTGCAACCTTTTCAACACGTATTTCCGATAAACAGTATCCGAATGTGAAAGGTATAACCCCTTCTCCAATCTTTGCTGATTTATTTTCCATACGCTCTACTCAGGCACCTCTTATTCCGAAGTTACGAGGCTAATTTGCCGAGTTCCTAAACGATGATTCAATCGCGCGCCTTAGTATATTCTACTCATCTACCTGTGTCGGTTTGCGGTACGGGCATATCTGCAACTCATTTTGAAACTTTTCTCGGCAGTGTAGTTGGACCACTTCGCTCTGATTGCTCAGAACTGGTCATCCCAAATTCCTTCGGGACAAACCTCGTAATTCAACACGAGGATGGTTTACCTTCCTGCGTCATTTCAAAATTGATAGCGCTACAAATATGGTTCCGGAATATTAACCGGATACCCTTCGCCTACCCCTCCATTACGAAGGACTCGGCTTAGGACCGACTAACCCTGAGTCGACGAACGTTGCTCAAGGAAACCTTAGATTTACGGCGTGCCGGATTCTCACCGGCATTCTCGCTACTTATACCTGCATCCTCACTTCCGTTTCGTCCAGCACTCCTTACGGTATGCCTTCATCCTAATACGGAACGCTCCCCTACCACCCATGCCGCACTCACAAAAATCTTATGTTATATGACATTTGTTCGATGCTCTCACGCCCTTTTCCATTTGGCGGCCGAAAGGACGCCAAATGTAGTAAGATTTTTGTGAGAGCGGCATTGATCCGTAGTTTCGGTACGATACTTGAGCCCCGGACATTTTCGGCGCGAAATCACTTGACCAGTGAGCTGTTACGCTATCTTTGAATGATGGCTGCTTCTAAGCCAACATCCTGGCTGTCTGAGTAATTTCACATCCTTTACCACTTAGTATCAATTTAGGGACCTTAACTTACGGTCTGGGCTGTTCCCCTTTTGCGCGTGAAGCTTAGCCCTCACGCACTGACTCCGCTGTTTTGGAATATAAGCATTCGGAGTTTGGTTAAATTTGGTAACCTGGTTAAGGCACCTAATCTATCCAGTGCTCTACCGCCTATATTTAACACAGCAGGCTAGCCCTAAAGCTATTTCGGGGAGAACCAGCAATAACCAAGTTAGATTAGCCTTTCACCCCTATCCCCAAATCATCCTAAGGTTTTTCAACACCAATAGGTTCGGGCCTCCGTCACCGGTTAAGGAGACTTCACCCTGTTCAGGGATAGATCACTTGGCTTCGGGTCTATTGAATCGAACTAATTCGCCCTATTAAGACTCGCTTTCGCTACGGCTCCTTCCGAATCTTTCAATCCGGAATTAACCTTGCTCGATCCAATAACTCGCAGGTTCATTCTTCAACAGGCACACGGTAACGCATTCCCCTGCGCTTGCGCGCAGGAGCATAGCGCTCCCGTAGCTTGTAAGCATACAGTTTCAGGTTCTTTTTCACTCCCCGTCAGGGGTTCTTTTCGCCTTTCCCTCGCGGTACTGGTTCACTATCGGTCAGATGAGAGTATTTAGCCTTGGAGGGTGGGCCCCCCGGATTCATACCGAGTTTCACGTGCTCGGCACTACTTAGGATACCGCTTCAAGTCCGAATCTTTTCATTTACAGGACTATCACCTTCTTTGGTCTTTCTTTCCAGAAAAGTTCAATTAAGATTCAGATTTCTTACTTTACTCACGCGGTCCTACAACCCCCCGATACAAGTATCGAGGTTTAGGCTATTCCCCTTTCGCTCGCCACTACTGAGGGAATCTCTGTTGATTTCTCTTCCTCCGGTTACTGAGATGTTTCACTTCACCGGGTTGTCTTCCACAACCTATGTATTCAGTTATGGATTGTCTCGCTTGCGCGAGACAGGGTTTCCCCATTCGGAAATCGCCGGATCAAAGGTTGTTTGCACCTCCCCGACGCTTATCGCAGCTTACCACGTCCTTCATAGACTTCATCTGCCAAGGCATCCACTGTACGCCCTTGTTAACTTGACCATATTATTTAATCTTTTCAAACTTTCGTTTGATTTAAAATATATCAAGACGCTTTACTACTTTACTTTACTTCTATATACCCTGAATTTTCAGGGTCCTCCGATTGATAATCGAAGATTTATCGAAAGAACTGTCTTTTTTACACTATGTATTAAAAATCCCAATATTTACAATTTTATTAAACTAAATTTCCTAAATTCTTTCAACTTGGAGAATGCGGGGTTTGAACCCGCGACCTTCTGGTTGCAAACCAGACGCTCTCCCAGCTGAGCTAATTCCCCATTATTATGAGTGAATCCGCGAATCGAAAATTTTCTTATATCCGTCATCACGCATTTTAAATGGGCCCAAGAGGAATTGCACCTCTCACCTTACGCTTATCAGGCGTACGCTCTAACTAACTGAGCTATGGGCCCAACATAAGGAAATCACATAATGAAGAACAATGATATATAAAGAAATTCCGTGATTGTTTTTGTCTTCATTGTAATTTGCAATTACCTCATTTGCTCTTTGAAAACTGAATAGAGTGATAGAAAAACGACCTGAAAGACTACAAGTGGTTAGTAGTAAGTTGTAAGTAGTAAAACTACTGTTTACTCACTACTTTCTACCTACCGTCTTTCTACTCCTTAGAAAGGAGGTGATCCAGCCGCACGTTCTCGTACGGCTACCTTGTTACGACTTCACCCCAGTCATAACCCATACCATGGACGACTTCCTACCCTTGCGGGATTGGTATATCGGCTTCCGGTACAAATTACTTCCATGGTGTGACGGGCGGTGTGTACAAGACCCGGGAACGTATTCACCGCGACCTGCTGATACGCGATTACTAGCGATTCCAACTTCATGAGGGCGAGTTGCAGCCCTCAATCCGAACTGGGGCCGGCTTTCTGCGATTTGCTCCACC
>MWCF01000105.1 GCA_002069855.1 Elusimicrobia bacterium ADurb.Bin231
GAAAGTTTGAAATTACACGAAGGACGGTTTGGGAAAAAGCCGAAGACGGTCATCACGGATAAGATATACGGGAGTTTAGCGAACCGTGAAATGTTGAAAGAAGAAGGAATAAAAGCGGCGCTGGTGCCGTTAGGACGCAAGAGTGGAAGCGAGGCGTCAAAAAAACTCTGGAAGTGGATAAAGCAGAAACAAAAAAAGCGTAGCGAGATAGAAGGTTTTATCGGCGTATCAAAAGTTCATTACGGATTAGAGCGGTTGGTATACAAAAATGAAGAGTTGAATATCCGGCTGGGCTTGATAGCGATGAACTTATCCACAGCGCTGGCAAGAATTTAGGGAAAACCAAAAAATAATCCACAGAAAGTGTATAAGAATTAGGGGAACCTATGCGCAAAATCTATCGTTAACATTCGCAAAAAATAGTTTTTCAGCAAACCCTAAATATGTGTCTGTATTGCCGTAAGTTTTTAATGATAGATTAATAATTTTTTTTCGACATAGTCGGATTTTTAACAGTGCGGAGGTTTTATGGCTGATTCGGAATGGAAGGATGTTTTATCTTCATCGGAAGGCAAAATTACCGAGGACAAAGAAGGCATAGACACTGAGACCTGCAATAATCGGGGAGTCTCATATCTTAACAACAGGCAGTTTGACAAAGCGATAAAAGAGTTTAATAAAGCGGTAAAGTTCAACGATCAATATGCTCCTGGTTATTTCAATCTCGGAGTTTGTTATGAAGCACTTGAACGGTATGATGATGCTTTGGTAAACTATGAAAAGGCATACAATCTTGATAAGTCGCAACCGATTTCAAAAATGCGTATGGACGTTATATACCACAGAAAGGCAGTCAAAAGCAATCCGAGAAATGTGGACGCTTATCTGCGTTTGGGCGGAGTGCTGAAAGCTCTTAATGAACTGGACGAGGCAATATCCGCATTTGAAGAGGCTATTAAATTAAAACCGGATATGCTATATCCGTATCTCGGGCTCGGGATGTCTTTCCATTCAAAGGGTTGGTATGATAAGGCGCTTGAAATCTACAAGATTGCCCTCCAAAAAGATCCGTCCTTCGCTGATGTTTATGGAAATATGGGGGTTACTTACTTTGAATTGGCCAAATATGATGAAGGCATTGAAGTTTGTAAAAAGGCGCTTGAACTCGATCCGCGTAACCCCGTATTCCATTTTAATCTTGGAAGTTGTTACGAGGGGAAAGGCATGATTGCTCAGGCAAAAGATGAATACAAAAGAGCTCTTGAACTCGATCCTCTCTTCGATGCCGCAAAAAATGCTCTTTCTGCGATGTAACATTTTATAGAAATAATATAGTATAAACGCATACTTGGGCATGCTTTTTAGTTATGCCTGATATGGGAGAATTGTCAAAGAATATTTTTTAAAAATTAGAATCTATGGTAGAACTTGCGTTACATATACCTGGGATAAGAGATATAACCTTTTTAGAGAATGTAGAAGGCACCTTAGACGGAGTTTATTCTGATATCCCGTTGGACCCATCTCAGGATGATTTCATTCCTCTTCCCCCTGTAACCCGTCTTTTCGGGATCGTATTAAAACCATTGCTTGGCAAAAATTTAAAATTTAATAGAGTATATTTCGGCGCGGAATTCTGTCAGTGCCTTATCCCCTCTTTGGAACATTTAACCAGAATAAAAAAACTATGTGAAAAGAAAGAATTGAAATTCACCTTTGTAACCCCGTATGTTACGGATTTCGGGATTAAACAACTCGTGCCGATATTTTCATATTTAAATTCCTGCGATGAAAACATAGAAGTGGTTGTCAATGATTACGGCATTTTGAATCTTATAAGTCGGGATTACCCGCGTCTTTTACCTATTTTGGGAAGATGTATGAATAAGATGGAAAGAGACCCGAGATTTGCCAAAAAACTTCCAGCCGGTATGATACCCGGACAACTTAGGGTATGGCAGGAGACATGCCTGACGCTGCCTTATTATAAAAGAATTCTTGGAGAAATGGGAGTAAAAAGGTTTGAATTTGATATAGTTCCGCAGGGAATAAAAACGGATTTTTCAGGGAGCGGTTTTTCAGCGAGCCTTTATTATCCGTGGACATTTGTGACAACAGGCCGCGTTTGTGAAACAGGGTCATTAAGTTTGGAAGATTCCAAAAAATTCAGGTTGGATGTGTCTTGCGCCAAAGAATGCCGGGAATATTTTGCCTATTGGGTTACTCCTCCATGCGAATGCAACAATAAATGCGAAACTAAATCCGCAAAAAGTTCTTATATATTTCAGGTAGGAAATACTATTTTTATGTTATGCGAGGCTCCAGCCGATGTCCTACGGGAATTGTTCAGCAGAGGATTTGACAGGGTTGTTTATGAGCCCGGCTTGCCTTTATGAGAGCATCCGGCAAAAGAATAAATATTATACTTGCCGTCCGTGTTTCGGATATATTTAAGCGATTCCGGCGGATGCTGGGAAATGTTTTGCGGGAAGAATGATTATGAAGATCAATGTAGGCATAGATGAAAAGATAAAAGAGCAGGATATAGAGAGATTGGTTACTCTCGGAGCGGATGAATTCTTTTGCGGGATAATGACAGACGCATGGGTAGACAATTATGGCAGTCAGATGTCAACAAACCGTCGCACATCTCCTGTGGAACAGTTTACGGATTATAGAACAATCAAAAGAATTATTGACAAGATACACAGTTTTGGTAAAAAGGTTACTATAGTATTTAACGCGCACACATACATAGAAGAGCAATATCCTTTGCTAATGGAGTATTTGCGTATTTTGTGTGATTACGGAATAGACGCTGTTACAGTAACAAACATAGATCTCCTGAGCCGCATAAATTCCGAACATCCTGATTTGCCTGCGCATATTAGCGGAGATGCCGGAGTTTATAATTCGGAAGCGGTAAGGTTTTATAAAAGATTCGGCATAAAAAGAATAATACTTCCCCGTCATCTTACAGTATCTGAAATAAAAGAAATTATTAAAAGCAATCCTGGTCTGGAATATGAATGTTTTATTATGGAGATGCGGTGCGCGTTTGAAGGGGCATATTGTTTTCTTTCGCATTCATGGACGCAAAAACCGCTATGCCAGGAAGAAAATAAAAAGATGTATTACAAGTATCTGCCGTCATTGGGGAGAGCGGCAAGGATAACGCCAGCAGAACACTTAAAAACAGAGGACAATAAAAACCGGTATGATGTATGGTGTCATAAAGATTCCATAGTTCAGACATTTATGTCTGTTAAGGACAGGTATGTTCAGCAATGCGGGTTGTGTCAAATTGCGGAGTTGAGAAAAGCTGGTGTTAATGTATTAAAAATCGCAGCCCGCGGTACGGAACCGGACAGCAAATTTATTTCTGTTTCTATGGTAAAAAAGGTTATAAGCAGCCCTCTGCCGGATGAAAAATTCTGCAAGTCAGTTCGCGGCAATCCTGAGATTTGCGATTTAAAATATATGTGTTATTACAGGTAAATACCGTGGGGTAATGGTAATTTTTCATATAGATGTGAAGTTCGTTTTGCGAGATGCGAATTTTCATAATATGCGCACCTCAAATAAAAAAAATAAAAAAAAATAAAAAGTTCACAAAAAATTCACAATTTTTTATTATAATATATAATGTAAAGTTAATATATATCATTAAAATGTCAAAAAAGATGTTTAAATTATAGGAGGAATAAATCAAATGTTCTCTCAACAAACGGGTAGTGAGGGGGGAAGGAGCTGGAGCAAAAAGAAAATAAGATTTTCATTTAAGAGTTGCCGCGTTGCGGTAAGTGCTGTTTGTCTTTCTATGCTTTTTTGCGCCTCTATCTATGCTGGAGGTATCATAGGCACAAGCCAGCAAATAGGTTCTACTCTTGGCGGTATGCCAGGAGGCAATCTTGCCGGAGATGCGATTTTTATCGAAATAGGAGGCAAGTATATCTGGTGGAAACAAGGCGGATACGATATGAGTTACGGCACTCTCGTAGAACTTAATGTCGACGGGTCGCCTAAACAAATATTGAGCACTAACCATCAACTGCTCGAACCTTTTATAGGCAGCGGCAATACGATATTCGGCGACAGGCATTATCAAAACGAGGATGCTTGGACCACCGGAATAATAGACGGTAAAACCTATCTTTTTTGGATTCACGGTCAGGACGCCACAATAGGTCGTTACGAATGGGACGAAAATATAAAAAGATTTAAAAATCCCACACATATTGCCTCGTTAAATAGGGCTATAGCAGCCAATTATAACGAGATGTTCTGTGATGCCAGGTATTTATACATAGTTGCTTATAATGGAAATAGCGGCGCTTTTGTATCAAGAATGGATATAAAAACCAATGCCATAGTTCAACAGCCGGTCCAGTGGGGGCAAAACTGGAGTCCTTCATCGTGGACTGCTGGCAGGGGCTGTATGACAAGCGAAGGTTTTATGATAGGTTGTTCAGGCGACGGAGCAAATTTCTATTGTGTTAATGTTTTAGAAAATATGCCAAGAGATGTTTGTTTCAATCCCAATACTTCCAACAATGGAAAATTCTACACTCCTTTCACACCTCAGTACTGTCAGGTTTCAAATTACTACAATCTTATGTATTACGGAGTATCCAACCAGTTGAAATCATACTATTGTTCCGGTCAGCAGCTTGTTCACGGTATTCTGCCTCAAAATTACTGGGACGCAGGCAATATCAGAGGCATCCAAGTCAGGGGCACGCAACTCGGCTCATCACTCGGAGGAATGCCAGCAGATTATATCGGCAGAGCAATGTTTGTTGAAATCGGCGGGAAATATGTGTTCTGGCGCAATGCTCAGTCCGGCTGGAACGCAGGCACTCTTGTTGAATTGAATTCCGACGGTTCTCCCAAACAGATACTTTCCACAAATTGGGATTTAATGGATCCAAATATCGCAGGAGATGCCACATCAATTTTCGGCGACAGATTTTATGCTAACGAGGACGCTTGGACATGCACCACTCTTGAAGACGGGAAATGTTACTTTTTCTGGATGCATGGCAGTAATAACAGATTAGGCAGATATGAATGGGATGATGCAACAAGAAAATTTAAGAATCCTACTCATGTTGCTACCATAAATAGAAGTATAGGCGCCAACCACAGCCAGATGGCCTCTGACGGAAGATATATTTATATTATGGGATACAACGGAAATAGCGGTTATTATAACTCAAAAATAGACACAAGAGATTATGCAGTAGTCCGTCAGCCCGTGCAGTGGGGAGTTAATTGGTCTCCTTCTTCGCATAGCGCTGGATTGGGGGTTCTGTCAAGAGACGGTTTATTTATAGGTCCATCAGGAGACGGACCGAACTGGTATTGGGGCGGATACGATACAAACTGGGGCG
>MWCF01000106.1 GCA_002069855.1 Elusimicrobia bacterium ADurb.Bin231
GTACTGATATCAAATGCGTACGAAGCTCGCTATAAGCTTGAAGAACTGGGCTATGAATGGAATCAAAAAGAAAAATGTAGGCAACGATCATTTTTGGCTAAAGATTTCGATTTTGAAGCTCTATGTAGTGAACCATGGATGCAAAATAGCGTACGTATTGAAGTCTACTCAGAAGATGGCAAACTTCTCAAAAAAAAGGATAATTAGATCTGCCAATGCTATCCTGACTTTGAGTGATAAAGGTTGTAAAATATGGAGACCAATCTTTCACAGAAAATACTTAGAAAAATGCGTAGAAACGAAAACACACCCTTTCAATTGGAAAGTAACATTTAACTTGTCCGAAGACGGACTTGACTTGACAGTTAGATAGAAAAGGTGGTCAGTACCCTCCAGATTGTTTAGCCATAAACAAAAAAAGGAGGATAGCAAGATGACCACCCAAGAGAAGCTTATCAGAAACAAACTAAGTTTACTAGAGTTAGCGGAGTATTTGCAGAACGTATCAGAGGCCTGCAAGGTAAACGGCGTATCCCGTCAGCATTTTTACAACATCAAGAAAGCTTATGAGGAGAACGGCTTAGACGGACTTCGGGAAAAGAGCCGTAGGGAACCATGTATGAAGAATCGGGTAGCTCCGGAGATAGAAGAAGCAGTGGTCCGGATGGCTTACGAATATCCGGCCTATGGACAGGCCAGAGCGTCCAATGAGTTAAAGAAGCAAGGCACATTGGTTTCTTCCGGCGGCATTCGGAGTATTTGGCTTCGACATGGATTAGAGACTTTTAAGAAGCGTTTGGTTTGTTTGGAAGAGAAAGCAGCAAAAGAAGGCCTTGTTTATACAGAAGCGCAGATCGTTGCTTTGGAAAGCGCCAAGCGGGAAAGAGAGAGTTCTCCTGATGAAATCGAGACCGTGCATCCGGGATATTTGATCAGCCAGGATACTTTTTATGTCGGCTATTTAAAGGGCGTCGGGAGAATCTATCAGCAGACCGTTGTGGATACCTATTCATCCGTTGCCTTTGCCAAAGTTTATACGGCAAAAATACCGGTTACCGCGGCGGATACATTGAACGACAGAGTTCTTCCGTTCTTTGAACAACAATCCATACCGGTGATGCGGGTCATAACCGACCGAGGCACAGAGTTTTGCGGAACACCGGATAAACATCCCTATGAGCTTTATTTACAGCTCAATGAGATTGAACACACCAAGACCAAGGCACGAAGTCCGCAGACCAACGGTATTTGCGAGAGGTTTCACCAGACGATTCTGAACGAATTTTACAGGGTTATTTTTAGAAAGAAGATATACAGCGATCTGGACGTCTTGCAAACGGATCTGGATGAGTATATAAACCGTTATAACAATGAGCGGACGCATCAGGGGAAACGCTGTCAAGGCAGGACGCCAATGCAGACTTTCATTGACGGGAAACAGCTTTTTGCCCAGAAGAATCTGAATGATCTGGCTGCATAATAAATAGCGGACAATCTCGGAGAGACTGACCATTGTCAACTCAAGTGTAGTTCAGGACATGTCAATAAAGCAGATGCGGAGCAGTTGAAACTCGCTTATAAAATCCTGTCTGTGATTATTCGTTAATCCATGGCTCTTATAACTATTAAATTATTTTCTCTTAACAGTCCTTTAATGCCGCGCCATCCAGACCACACTTCCATTATAAGATTATCCGGATAACGATTTACAAGGTGTTTAGTCAATGGATAAACACCTGAAGGAAGGATTAATGATTAGTCTCGGTTATGCTCCCATCCTCATTAATCACAAAACGCTTCTTATAACGGCTCATATCCCTATTACTTATTATAGCGTAAGGTTCGTTGTAATCTAGGACATAATTTCTGGCGCGCAGCCACAGCTCCTTATTATCTTTCTCCATATCTTTCAGTATTTCGTCTACAAAAACACTAAAAGCCTGGAACTCTTGAGCAGTCATTTTGGCCACTCCTCCATCATCAGATAAAACAATAGGAATGAAGATCTCTTCTGCTTCTTCTCGTGTCATTATTTTATTCCTCCTGCTCCACTGTTAAACTTATTTTCTTTTCGAGTATAAATTATTTTATTATCCTTACCATTTAATGTTTTACCACAACGACACTGAATATCTTTTCTTCCTTTTTCATCTTAATAGCTATTTGTGATAATTTATTTCAAAAGAAGTATAATCCATCCCAAATAATTTTAAGATTTTTTCGCACCTTACACATATCGACTTCGCATTTTCATTTGTTTCAAAATAAATATCTGTTCCACTTATAAGTTCCGGCATACGAAGATCATTTGATTTCTTTGAAAAATATTTATTTTTTCTGCCGAGTATAGATAAAATTTTATCAGTTTCATGAGGGTATTTAATAAAAACAATTCTTAATATTTTTCGCAAAACATCTATATGAGATTCTGCTTCATATTTTTTTTCTTCAAGTCTAAATCCGCTTACCCTTGTTCCCGTTAAATCATCATTTGGTCTAATTGGATTAATTTTTATTTTTTCCAATACTGATGCAAAGATTTTTTTTTCAATTGGATTTTGTATATTTCTATAAACATTAACTATCTTTTTAGCTGTGATTTCATCTTCATTCATAATTCCCCCAAATTTGAATATATTTTTATTTATATACAGTTAATATATCGGTGTCATGAATAATAATCGTTCCGCCTCTTGCTTTATCCAGCATCTGCAAAAAATGTTTCGTTTCCTGAACAATTTCCTGATATTCGCGATCTCCAAAGTATATTTTTGTCGCGCCTCCTGGGGCTTTCAGATATCTTCCTTTATATTCAATGATATTTAATAAATAGTCAGGAATACCTCGCTGCTGCTGTCTCTTTATTAAATGTTTAGTTTTGTTCATATTGCTACTCCTTGAATTATTTCTTTATAAGACTGTTTCGAACAACATCTGCTAATTTCCACTCATTTTTACCCGGATATTGTATATACAAATCTCTCCAGGCGTTTCGTGTAGTGTTTGTGATTTTTCTAACAAGTTGTGATGGTGAATAAGCTTCGTCTTTGTAAATAATTTTTTCATTTTTAACACAGGCGTAATGCCTTTCTTTTTTATACTCCATGTAAAGCTGTGTTCCATTTGGTAAGTCTAGTTCCTGCCATCGATAACCCTTTTTAGGATCACCGTATTTTTCCTTGAAATCTGATTTGCTAGTCCTGCGGCCAAGATATTCATAATACTCATCAGTCCAACCATCATCCTGTTCCGTATCGCCGAGATAAGTATAAATAACACTTTCAATCCAACTCGACACATCAGATTCTGGACCATTTCGTAAAAGCAACTCATGAATAATGTCCGTCGAAATCGGTATACAAATTTTATTTTCCATAATTTCCTCCTTTATAATAGTGCTTATTCTTACTGAGCATAGTAGCACTATTTTCTGCTTTGTCAAGCATTTATTAATATTATTTTTATTTACCAATTATTTTAACAAGATAGATTATTAAAAAAATCAGATTTTATATTTGTTTTATTCTTTGTAATTTATGATTGTTATGAAAAAGTTTTATTCAGATTAGATAAATACATAGAGAGATAATATAATGCAAATGGCACTTACCTTATATGATTAACGCCGTAACGATTTCAGAGTGTTATGTTGATCATTACACACTTGATAAACACAGGTAAAGATCTTAGAATATTATCTTCGTTTTTCCAATTCTTTATCTCTTTCCCAGAACGGTTTATTCATGTCCAGATATTCGAGAACTTCACGCATATCAAAGCGGACAGCTATTCCCATTTTTTTATGTCTTATAGGAAATACACCATTTGATATTTGATTTGAAATAGTTCCCGGAGATATTCCCAAATACCTGCCTAAATCTTTTTTTGTCAGGAACCTCTTTCCTGTTTCCAATTCAGTCCATTCCACACGATTAACTTCTGGTTTTGAAGGCGTGATTTTTTGCATCTCCATCTGATTAAGTCTTTCCTTTAAAGTCGCATTTTCTAATTCAATCCTGGTAAACTCATTTTGCAACTCATATATCAGACTTTGCCAGTTATTTACGTTTGTCATAGGTAACTCCTTTCCTTGGTAAAAAAGAACTAATGAAAAGCGAAAACAACAGCCAGGGCCGGCAGAAAGAAAGGTTGGTTAATCAAGAACTACTTATTATTCTTAGTCCTCTTTTTCATTTGTGACGCTAATTTTTTATACATCTTTTTCATTTGTGGAGCGAATTGTTTCGATATAAATTTAGCCAGTTCTCTTCTTTCATAAAATCTATTTTTTGCCTCTTCCTTACTTACCCCCTCTGTTTTTTGTATTTTGTACAGTTGCCAGGGAGTCGGATTATCGAAATCAATTGTCCATGAGCGAAGAAATTTAACATATTGTTTGGAAATTTTATCTTGAATAATAATGCGATGAAATGGCGCAGCTAGTTCTCCTACTTGATCCCGTATTACTTTACCTGTAATTCCACGTGAATCAATCACAAAAAGAGCCACCTTGTTTATAAAACATTGATTAGCTGCCACATCCTCCGTAATTCGCTGATCGGTAAACACAAAAATATGGCCCTCTTTATTTGCCTTAAGACCTGATTTTTTTATTTTATCGATATTTCTTGTCGATGTGACGTGATAGTAAAATCGACGTTTCCTGACAGCTTTTTCGGAGTTTATGTCATACATTGATCTTGCCCTCATTGTAAACATCTCATGGATTATGAATCTTCTCTCTAAAACATCTCCTAATCAGGGATAAACCCAATCACTACATATATAAATTATAAATAAGAGTCTTATTTAAACTACTTTTAAGAAGGGGAG